>JAEYZV010000075.1 GCA_023427865.1 Acidobacteriota bacterium | reverse complement strand
AAGATGCCCTCCCGCCCGCGCCCGGCCACCAGTCCCAGCCGCCTGCCACGCTCGCCGACTCGACCGAGCCAGGGCTGAATCCTCCGTGGCGTCGTCGCCCGGCGCCGAGCCGAAACCTAGAATTTACCGATCCGACACCCCCGGGAAACGACCGCGGCGTACCGTCGGGGAGACGCCTGGCCATCGAGCCACGTCCGTCCCCGCTTCCCTGGAGAGCCCGAGTGTCGCTGGCCCACGTACCCGGCCCCCTTGCACCATCGCCACACCCCGCCGCTGCAAGCGGCCTCACGCGGATCCTCGTCGTCGAGGACGAGCACGACATAGCCGGCCTCATCAAGCACGCGCTCGAGCGCGAGCCGGACACGCGCGCGGAGGTCGTCGGCAGCGGTGACGCGGCACTGGCGCGCATTGCCGACGCGGTCCCCGACCTGATCGTGCTGGACCTGAACCTGCCGGGTCTCTCCGGGTTCGAGGTCTGCCGCATCCTGCGCTCGCGGCCGGCCACGCGTCAGGTGCCGATCATCATGCTCACCGCGAGGGCGACCGAAGTCGATCGGGTGTCGGGCCTGGACCTCGGCGCCGACGACTACGTTACCAAACCGTTCAGCCTCCGGGAACTGACGGCTCGCGTCCGCGCCGTCCTGCGGCGGCCACCGCTGGCGGCGCCGGCCGCGCCGAACGCCAACGTGTATCGCGGGCGTCATCTCACGGCAGACTTCGATGCGGTGGACGTCCGCGTGGACGGCACGCCGGTGCGGCTGACGCGCCGAGAGTTCGAGTTGCTCGCCTGCCTGATCGGCAGCCGCGGCCGAGTGCTCTCACGCGACCGCCTGCTGGAGCGCGTCTGGGGATACGACCGGTTGATCGAGACGCGCTCGGTCGACGTCCACATCGGCCGCCTGCGCGCGAAGCTCGGGACCGCAGGCGATCAGATCGAGACCGTCGTGGGACTCGGATACCGGTTCGTCGAATGACGGATTCACCCGCGGAGGTGCGTCCGGCTCGACCGGCGTGCTTCGCGGTGCGGCGGGTCGTTGCACCCGACGCGTCGGAGTCGAGCCTGGAAAGCCGTTCCTCGGACGGCGCTGCGTGGTATGGATCAGGTACGGCCCGGTGGAGTCGGGCGCACCATGGCACGCAGGACACCACGGCCTCCCCACACCGAACGCGGCCACCATCCCACGGAAGTCCTCGACTTCAGGCCCGAACAAGGCATCGTCCGGCTGCACGACCAGCGTCTCGTGCTGCTCAGCGCGGTGGCGATGGGCCTGCTCCGCAAGGAACTCATCGACACGTTGGGGATCGTCGACGCTCGACGGCTCTTCCTGCGATTCGGATACGCGGACGGCTATCACGACGCTGTCAGCCTCCGCAACCGATGGCGTTGGGCGGACCCACTCGACGGCCTCAGTGCCGGCGCCGAACTGCAGCGCCTCGAAGGGATCGTGCGCACCGAGAGCACCCGGATGACGTACGACTGTGCGAGCGGGCGCTTCGAGCAGGAACTCGCCTGGCACGACTCCTACGTCGCCGAGCATCACCTGCACCACTACGGCCGGAGCGCGGCGCCGGTCTGTTGGTCACTCGTTGGTTACGCGAGCGGCTACGCCAGCGCGTGCCTGCGACAGGAGATCTACTTCCGCGAATCGGCGTGCCTCGCGACAGGGGCAGGGCGATGCATCGTGATCGGCAAGGACGCCGCCAGCTGGAACGAGGAACTCGAGGCGCTGCGGGACGACTTCCATGGCGCGGCGCTCGGCGCCGAGGTGGAGCGGCTACGGGATATCGTGAATCGCCGCCTTCGGGCGTTGCAACGGCGCGAGCAGCTCGTGGCCGAACGCGAGCGGGCCTTGAACGGACTACCGGAGCGCGTGGCGCGCCTCGCGGAATCGAGGCAGTTCGTCGCCGGCAGTGCCGTGATGCGGGACGTGCTCGAACTGGCTGCACGGGTCGCGCCGCTGGAGACGACCGTGCTGGTCCAGGGCGAGAGCGGCACCGGCAAGGAGTTCATCGTCCGCATGATTCATGACGAGAGTCCCCGCGCAGCCGGGCCGTTGGTCTCGGTCAACTGTGCGGCGCTGACCGAGACGTTGCTGGAATCCGAGTTGTTCGGCCACGTGCGCGGCGCGTTCACGGGCGCGGTCCGCGACAAGGCCGGTCTGTTCGAGGTCGCGGGCGGCGGGACGCTTTTCCTCGACGAGATCGGCGACGTCACACCGGCCGTCCAGGCCAAGCTGCTGCGTGCGCTGCAGGAACGCGAGATTCGCCGCGTCGGGGCGGAGCGCACGATCAAGGTCGACGCGCGCATCGTCGCCGCGACCAACCGTGACCTGCGCGCGGCGGTAGCGGCGGGGGACTTCCGGGAGGACCTGTACTATCGCCTCGCGGTGTTCGTCATCACGGTTCCACCGCTGCGCGAGCGACGCGACGACATCCCGCTACTCGTCGATCGCTTCGTCCGCCGCGCTGCGACACGCCTGGGCAAGAAGGTGGAGGCCGTCGCTCCCGAGGCGATGAGCGGCCTGATCGAGTATCAGTGGCCGGGGAACGTCCGTGAACTCGAGCACGCCGTCGAACGGGCCGTGATCCTGGCCCGCGGCACGAACATCCGGCGCAGCGACCTGTCGTCCGCGCTGCCGTTGGACGCAGACCGGCTGGTCCGGGATGGCGTCTCGATGCGGGAGCGGGAGCGCGCCGCCATTGCCGCGGCGCTGCAGCGCACCGGCGGCAACCGCAAGGCCACCGCGGCCGCGATGAAGTTCAGCACGGTCACCCTCTGGCGCAGGATGAAGCAGTACGGCTTGCTCTGACGACGCTTCGGGGCGTCGTGACCTGCGCGTAGTGGGTGTGGTCGCAGGTGTACCACCCGTCGACGTCGAGGCTCCGAGCCATCTCGCGCACCTTCTCGATCGCATCGGCGTAGCGTGCCAGCACGACGACGACGGCCGCGGACGGGAAGATGCTGATGGCGTACACGTCGGCGCGGGCGCTCCGTTCGGAGACGAGCACGTCGCCTGGGACCGGCCCGGCGCGGCGACTCGCGACCCGCGCGTCGTCCCGCAGCGCCGGCGCCTCCGCTGCGCCGGTCCGTTCGCCTGCATCGACCACGTCTTGCCGTACGAAGGAGCACCCCATCATGCTCTCGTAGTCTCGCAAGTGCCGGGCCAGCCCGGGTGCTGCCCCGAACCGCGGAGCCGACCACTCTCAGGGGCGCGGTCGGCATTTCACGCTGAAACGCCCGCCTTTCAGCTGAAAGACGCGTGACCCCTTTCACCTCTCGTCAGTACCGCGATTGATGGCCCCGACGGCCACCAACGCGAAGCCGGTTGCTGGATCGCCGCTTGCAGCCACGAGCCGCGTATGGATGAAGCGACGAACGACGGCCGGCGTCCTCACCCGCAGCCACTGGCCGCCCCGTACCTCGAGTTCGACGTGGCCGGAGAACTGGCGCAGCTCCGACGCGAGGCGGGGTGGCAATCCGGGCACAACGCGAAGACGCTGGTCAAGTACGACCGCCTCCGGGTCGTGCTCATCGCCCTGCAGGCAGGCGCGACCATCCCAGGGCATCACACGGACGGACAGATCTCGATCCAGACCGTGTCCGGGCACATCCAGGTGCGCGCTCACGGACGGCACTTCGACCTGCGCCAGGGTGGGTTGCTCGCGCTGGATCGGAACCTCCCGCACGACGTCGTCGCGCTCGACGACAGCGCCGTCCTGCTGACGATCGCCCGGCCCACGACCGGCGAGAGGTCGGCGACGTGACGCACGGGAACACGGGTCTCCGACGTCGCATGCGACGACATGGCTGACGGCGCCGCAGGATCGCTGGTGGCGCGACCGCTCGTCGTCGCCAAGGCCCGCGTCGAGCCCGTTGCCGACACCGACACGGCGTGGGTGCGGCTCGTCTTCGGCTACCTGAGCTGGGCGACCGTCTGGCTCGTGTTCGGCACGCTCGTGGGGGAGTACCTCGGCATCAAGTTCGTGTTGCCCGACCTCGAACACGTGCCCTGGCTCGCGTTCGGGCGATTGCGCCCCGTGCACACGAACACCGTCTTCTGGGGCTGGTCGAGCCTGGCGATGATCAGCATGGCGTTGTACGTCGTGCCGAAGACCAGCAGGCGCAGGCTCCACAGTTTCCGGCTTGCGCACGTGAGCCTGTGGCTGATCAATGCGTCGGTGCTGGTCGGCAACGCGCTGCTGATGAGCGGCATCAGCAACGCCGGCCAGGAGTACCGCGAGTACATCTGGCCGGTGCAGGGCGTCTTCGCGCTGGGCGTCGTCCTCGTCGCGTACAACCTCATCCGGACGATTGCCGCGCGGAACCTCGAGGAAATCTACATCTCCAACTGGTACATCATGGGCGGCTTCCTCTGGACGATCGCCCTGCTGGTCATCGCGTACGTGCCGTGGTACCAGCAGCACGCGATCAGCGAGACGGTGATCCAGGGCTTCTACATGCACATGGGCGTCGGCATGTGGTTCACCCCGGTGGTCCTCGGCCTCACCTACTACGCGCTGCCACGCCTGCTCAACAAGCCGATCTACTCGTACTCGCTCGGCGTGCTGGCGTTCTGGACGCAGATGGTCTTCTACTCGATGATTGGCGCCCACCACTTCATCTTCGCGCCCATCCCGTGGGCGCTGCAGACGGTGGCGATCATCTTCAGCGTGGGCATGGTCGTGACGCTCGCGGCCGGCACCGGCAACTTCCTGCTGACGATGCGCGGTTCGGAACGCGCGATCGGCCGCAGTTACAGCCTGCCATTCCTCCTGGCCGGCGTGCTCGCCTACTTCCTGTTCTCGTTGCAGGGCACCTTCGAAGCCTTCCGGTCGCTCCAGGCCCTGTGGCACTTCACCAACTACACGGTGGCGCACTCGCACCTGACGATGTACGGCTTCGTCGCATTCCTGATCTGGGGCACGGTGTACGGGCTGGTGCCACGCATGACCGGACACGAGCCGTCACACGTCTGGGTGGGCATCCACTTCTGGTTCGCGCTCATTGGTTACCTGCTCTACAGCGGCGCGCTCATGGTCGGCGGCACGATGCAGGGCCGCAACTGGATCGCGGGCGTGCCCTTCATCCATTCGGTGACCGACATGATGCCGTACTGGCTGTGGCGTGCCGTCGGCGGCACCCTGATGTTCCTCTCGCACCTGGTCTTTGCCTGGAACGTGTGGAGCATCCGGCCGCGTGACGGCGGCGCGGCGACGACGGGTGTGTCATGACGTTCGACTTCGGAAGGAACCACTGGCTGCTCTTCGGAGTGTCGTTCTTCGGCTTCGTCCTGCTTGCCTCCCTCGTCGGCATCGGCCCCGCCATCTGGGTACAGCACCACACGCAGCCGCTGCCGGGAGCGGTGCCGCCGACGGCGATGGAGACGGAGGGTCTCGGTGTCTACGTGTCCGAAGGCTGCGTGTACTGCCACACGCAGCAGGTGAGGCCGCTCGAGATGGACGGGGTCTGGGGCCGGCCATCGGCGCCCGGTGACTACGCGTTCGTGCGCCCGATCAGCATCTGGCAGCCCTATGCGCCGGCGGTGCTCGGGAGTGAACGCACCGGGCCGGATCTCTCCAACGTCGGCGCCCGCCAGGCGAGCGACGTCTGGCAGTACCTGCACCTGTACAACCCGCGATCGGTGGTCCCCGACTCGATCATGCCGGCGTTCCCGTGGCTGTTCGACATCAAGGATGCGGCCGCTGACGGCGACGTGCTCGTTCCGCTGCCGCCAAGCCACGCGCCGGCCAGCGGCGTCGTGGTGCCGAACCGACGAGGCCGCGCGCTCGTGGCGTACCTGCTGAAGCTGCGCCAGGTCCCGATCGATGGCTTCGGCGGAGAGCCGCGATGATGTCGATCGTCGCGATGCAGTCGGCCAGCGAGTTCTCCCGATCGATGCAAAGGCACGTCATGGCGTCGCCACACTCGGCGGCGGAGATCGCAATCGTGATGGCCGGCGTCGTCGTCGTCCTGGTGACGACCGTCTGCACGTTCCTGTACCTGGCGCGTCCGGGCGAGACCGATCCCCGCCACGTCAAGCGACGCATCCTCGAGGACATCGAACGCAGGGAGCCGCAATGACCGCGGAGTCGAACGACAGCCGGACGGAGAGACCGAGCGATCGCATCGACATCTTCCTCGATGGGGCGACCGAGCCGCTGTTGAGCACGACGCCGCCATTGAACTTCGAGCTGGATACGTCGCTGCTGGAAGACGGCCCACACGTCCTGCGCATCGAGGCGTATGACTCGGGCGGGGTGAAGGGCGTCCGGACCATCGACTTCAGTGTCCGCAACGGCCCCGGGATTGCCGTCTCGGGTATCCACGAGAACGACGTGCTCGATGGCAAGATCCCGGTCATCGTCAACGCCTATGGCGGTACGTCGGCCATCCACTGTGAGCCGTCGCAGGCCGAGACGCCGGCGCCGCCACCGACGTGGGCGTGGGTCCTCCTGATCCTCGTCATCGCATTCGGCGTGTTCTACGGGATCCAGCAGTGGTCGCCGACGAGCGACTTCGCGCGTACGCCCACGTACGCGACCTTCGTGGCGTCCACCAGTCCCGCCGACGCGTCAGC
>JAEYZV010000074.1 GCA_023427865.1 Acidobacteriota bacterium | reverse complement strand
GCTCAGGCCTGCCGCATCGTCGTTGGCCGACAGGCCGTCGACGATCACGCTGTTGGAGAAGTTGCGCTGGCTGCCGACCGACAGCCCGACGCCTGGCACGGCGGAGGTCTCGGCGAACACCTGGGTGCTGTTGATGTTCGGCGGCGCGACCGACGGCGCCAGCAAGGCGATGTCGAGAAAGTGGCGACCGTTGAGGGGCAGTTGGCGCACTTCCGCCTCGGCCACCGTCGTCGCGACCTGGCTGCGCGCAGACTCGAGCACGGGTGCATGCGCCGTCACGGTCACGCCTGCCGTCACGCCGTCCAGGGGGAGCACGACCGGAAGGGAGAAGGCACTGCCTGCGCCAAGGGTGATGGGCTGGACGACGTCGGCAAAGCCCGGGTGAGTGACCGTCAGTTCGTACGCGCCGATGCGCAGGTGTGCGAACCGGAAGCGACCCTGCTCGTCGGACGCCGTCGCGCTCGTGACGTCCGTGTCCAGGTGCCGCGCCACGACGCCAGCCCCGGCGACCACCGCGCCGGAGGGATCGGTGACGCGGCCGCTGATGCTCGCGTCCTTGACCGTCTGTTGTCCCGTCGCCGGGTACGCACTGCCGAGCAGCACGCTCGCCAGCAGGAGAACTCTGTAGAACCGCACGAAGACCTCGCACACGTCGTCACGCCACCGCGGCCCGGACGTGGCGTCCAGCTGCGCGGCAGCGATACATGGTCGCGGGAAGGCACAGGTGTGCCTTCAGCTGCACGAACGGGACGACTTACGCGCGGGGAGGTCTGGGATCGGGTGGCCGCGTCCGCGAGAACGGGTGCTCGTGAAGCGGCAGCACCGCCACGATCGTCGTGATGCTCGTGGGTTCGAGTGGCGTAGCGGGAAGGATGCCTGGGTACCTGAACACCGCGAAGACCGACGGCCCTTCGCACGTCGCGCGCATGGCGCAATCGCCGGCGCCCGGATGCCCATGGTCGTCTTCGGTGGCCGGCGCGCCGCGGTGCATCGGGCAGGGAGCGCCGTCCGCGCCGCGCATGGGGCAGTGCACGGCCTTCGGAGCCGGCTGATGGCAGTCGGCGGCGGCTGACACTGGCCGACGGTGTGATGCGCAACAGTCCCGCGGCACGAACGCGGTGAGCGACGCCGCCTGGACGAGCATCCAGGCGGTCGCCAGCAGCCGCACGTGCCTGCGGAGACTCGCCATGCGTCCGCCAGCGTACCGCTCCAGCGAGCGGACGGCAATCGGCATATGCTGCCCGCCATGAGTGCAGCCGCGCCGCTCCTGGTCCTCGCGTCAGTCCTCGTCGGCGCGCTTGCGTTGCCCGTCACGCAGGAGGGCGCGCCGAGGATCTGGGCCACTCACGACGGCACGAAAGTGCTGCGCGACGACCGCGCACACCGCGATCGCGACCGTAACCCGATCTGGGACGGCAGCACGGTGCGCCTCCTCTCGGCACGCAACGAGACCCTCGCCTTTCAGGTGATCGTCGAGGCGGATACGAGGATCGCCGCGCTCTCGGCGTCGCTGCCGGCCCTCCAGCACGCGAGTGGGCAGGCCTTGCGTGCGGGCGAGGCCGTGGGGGTCTTCTCGCAGCATTACCTCCATGTCACCCGCCGCACGCGGGCGACGTGGGTGTCGCGCGACGTCGCTGCTCCCACGACGCCAATCGGCTGGATTCCCGTCGCGCTCGTGCCCGCCACCGCGCGTGCCGGTCGTGGCGGATTCCCGCTCACCCTCGCGGCCGGGCGGAACCAGGGGCTGTGGTTCGAGATCCACGTGCCTGCGACGGCGGCGACCGGTGCCTACGACGGCGCGATCGACGTGCAGGTGGACGGCACCGCGCGACGCGTGCCGGTGCGCCTCGAGGTGCTCGACGTCACGCTGCCCGACGAGCCGACGCTGCCGGCCATGGTCTATTACGAACGCTCGCAGACCGACCTCTACCACGGCCGCAACATGGACGCGGCGTACCATGCCTTCGCGCATCGCCATCGCGTGGAGTTCACCCACGCGTACGACGACGAGACCGCGATGGCCGCGCGCGCCCGCTTCGACGGCACGGCGTTCACCCGTGCGTCCGGGTACGAGGGGCCCGGGGCGAACACGGGCAACCGCATCCTGCCACGCACGTTCTACGGTCCCGGTCGCACGTTCGATACGGTGGACGCTGCGCGTATGGCGCTCGAGCGCTGGAACACGACGGTGAAGGCGCTGACGCCGGCGCTCACGTTCGTGTACCTCCCCGACGAACCGACGCCGCAGCAGTTCCCGCGAGTCCGCGAGATCGGTACGCGTGTGCGAGACACGGCGCGGCAGGTCGGATCACCCGTGAAGACGCTCGTGACCCACGGCTACGCGGCGGAACTCGCTGATGCGGTCGACATCTGGGCCACCGTCCCGGCGCACTACGACGCCGCCCGCGCCCGCGAGGAGCGCAAGGCCGGCAAGCAGATGTGGTTCTACAACGGAGGCCGTCCGCACATGGGCGCCATCGTCGTCGATGCACCCGCCACCGACCCGCGTGTCGTCGGGTGGGCGGCCTTCCGCCACGATGTCGATGGCTACTACTACTGGCACGCCAATCACTGGCGCCACAACTCCCAGAAGAAGATCGGCGACAGGAACCAGGACGTGTGGCGGGAGCCGATCACGTTCGACAACCGCACCGAAGACAAGGCCGACAGCGGCTTCATCAACGGCGACGGCGTGCTCGTCTTCCCTGGCGAGGACGTGCTGCATCCGGAGCAGGACCGCGGTCATCGCGGCCCGGTGGGGACGATTCAGTTCGCGAACCTCCGTCGCGGCCTGCAGGATCACATGCTGCTGACGATCGCACGGCAGCGCGGACTGCAGCGTGAGATTGCTGCGGCGCTCGACGCGGTCGTGCCGCGCGTCCTCTCGGACGCCGGCAGGACCGTAGGGTTCTCGGAGGACGGCAATCAGTGGGAGGCGACGCGCCAGGCATTGCTGCGTGCGATCGCCGCGGCACCGCGCAGGGATTGACGCCCGCATCGTGCGGGCAGCCCTCTCGGCTTCAGACAGGGCCCCCGCAGCTGGGGTTCGAAGGCCGAAGGCCGAACGACGAAGGCCGGGGCGTGTCCTCTACGGCGCGACCGGCTGCCTGGCCATGGCGCGCACCCATTCGAGGATGCGATCGTCTGGCATCAACCCGCGGTCGGCCATCGTGTACGCGAGGCCGTCCAGGCGCGTGCGGAGCCCGTGTTCGATGCCGCCGAACGACAGCAGCATCGGCACGACGAGGACGCGGCGGCCCTTGCCGGCATGGCGCTGCACGACGCCGCGCAACTCGGCGGCCGCCGCATCGCGCACCGGCTTCGGTGCATCGTCTCGCACCGTGAGGTACTCGACCGCCGCATACGGTGCGTCCGCGTGCACGCCCCGGGCGACGACCTGAAGCTCCTTCAGCCACTTCGCATTGTCCTCGTCGGACACCGGACCGTGCGCCACGAGGATCACGGCCTCGTTGGCGGGCGACGTGCTGATGGCGCGCGCGCGGTCGGATGCGATGGCCGACACGAGCGGATGCGAATCGAGCGCCTGCGTCATGCGGATGGGCACGGAACTCGTGACCGGACGTGTCCCGTCCCCTGCCGCGGCGGCTGCGTGCCCGGTGTGCGGCTCGGCCGGGGACGCGGCGGGCTCGGGACGGGTCGCATGAGCCCCGTGGGCCGCGTGCGCGCCGCCTGCCCCATGTGCGCCGTGTGCCGG
>JAEYZV010000043.1 GCA_023427865.1 Acidobacteriota bacterium | reverse complement strand
CTGTACGGTGGCCGCGTCGGGTCCGTGCTTGGGCGAATGGGCTTCATCAAGGCACACCCGGAACTGGCGACCAGCACTGCCCCCACCAGTACGCTGACCAGAACGTAACGCAACGCTGCCATCCCGCACCTCCTCTTCGGCTCCCGGACCCTGCGTGCCTACCCGGGCGCTCCGACGGCTTCATGCGTGCCACACGATACGCCCGAACGACCACGGCGGACATCGCGGTCGGCGTCATGCCACTGGGCCGCCCTTCGCGCTGCTCGGTGCCGGACGGCATTCACTTACAATGGCCGCCCACGCGCTGGTTGCTACGAAGCCGCCCCGTGCTGGCGCAGCAGTAACGCAGGAGATGACATGACGTCCGTTGTTGCCGCGTTGGCACTCATGACGACGCTCTCGTCCGGACCGGAGCCTCCCGGCCGATTCGCCGGTGAGGGACAGGAGAAACCTCCCCCTGCGCAGACGGCTGGCCCGAACGACGCCGATACGATCCGGCAGCGTGTCAAGGCAGGCCAGAAGGTGCGCATCACTGACGATCAGGGCCGCGAATGGCAGGGCCGCATCGAGGCACTCGCGCCCGACAACCTGGTGCTCGTGACGAAGGATCATCAGCGCCGTGACGTCCCGTACGCGGAGATCATCAGGATCGACCGTCCCCACGACACGCTCGGCGACGGTGCGCTGATCGGGTTCGCCTCGGGGGCCGCCTTCGGCTTGCTTGCGGTCATCGCTGAAGAGAACGCCGACTGCGTACCGGGAGCCTTTTTCAGTTGCGGCGATCCCACCGCGGCCGCGTACGTGCTCATCCCCTCGGTCACCGGCGCCATCGGGGCGGGGATCGGTGTGGCGATCGACGCGCTCATCCGGAGAGACCCGACGCTGTTCCGGCGCGGCGAATCTCGAGTGACGCTCGCGCCCTCGCTGGGCCGCGGCGTCCGCGGCCTCAGCCTCTCAGTGCGATGGTAAGGGACGCTCGCTGCTGCTGTATCAGGTCTGGGTTCCAGGAGTGCTGACGCCCTTCGCTTCAGTGGCCGGCTGAGCGTGTGACCGGCGCTATCGGCGCCCTGCGAGCCCGTCGGCGGTAGCGTACGAGCCTGCCGCCTGCACTGACAAGCGCCAGCGTGAGCACTGTCGGTTCCGGCACGACCGCCCTCGCGAACGCGTCGCCAACCGCTTGATGGACTGCGCGGTCGGGTGAACGGAGTCCCAGAAGATGTAGGCGCTCGGATCGTCACACACGGTTCCGCCGACCGCCAGGTTTCCCGTGAGACATGGCGTGGTGGTGTTGGTGAGGCCGAAGGCGGTGGGGTCGGCGAGCATCGCGTTGAAAAAAGCGAACGTGTCGAAGTGGGTGATGTTGATACCCGGGAGCATGGACGCGCTGTCCAGTGCCGAGTGCAGCGCCGTATTGAAGCCCAGCGTGAGCGCCTGCAGCCCGGCTCGCTGCATCGCTGGCAAGGCGAGACCAGATGGCGTCATCGACAGGTCCGGCAAGTTTGGCACGAGGAAATTGCGCGCGCCGCCGCCGTACAGCGTCGTCACGGCGTCGAAGATGTTGCCGACACCGGCGGGGGCTGTCTCTGCACTCGGGTTGAGGAAGAAGTCATTGGCGCCGCCCCAGACGAAGACGAGCGAGCTCGACGGGTCAGCTATGGGACCGGCTCCGAGCAGCGCGAGCACTTGACTCTGCAGGCTCGTTCCCGCCAACGCCGATTGACCGTACCGAATCGCTGCGAGGTTCTCGGTCTGCACCGGTGGCGAGGTGCCCGCGATCGTGACGAGCGCGGTGGCGGCACCGAGGACCGCGTAGTTGGTCCCGCCTGCTTCGGACGGCGTCAGCGTGACGCCCAGCGCGTCCGCGAGGTGCTCGACGGCGACTGGCCCGTTCGAGGCGCGCTGCGCGTAGGGAGCGGGTGAAAACGTGCCGCCAGTGAGCAGGTAGGCATTGCCCTGGTCCGAGAGACTATCCCCGACGACGTAGAGGGTGGTGATCGGTGCGGGTGTCGCGACGCTGGGCGCGAGCAGCAATGACAGTGCACAAGTGACGAGCGTCCTCTTCATGTGACCCCCACGTGGGCGAGTAGTAGCAAGTGGTGAACGTCAGGTGGTCGCGGCGATGTGATGGGCGGACCCGTCAGCGAGTGCCGGGGCGCCCCACGGCCTCTCTAGAAACGGATTCGGACGACTTCTCCTTCACCCGGGGGGTCGCCTAGACCGCCCTTGTGTGCCACATAGATGGATCCGTCAGGGCCGACGGCGACGCCGGTCGGATGGGTCAGATCCGTCGTGATGACGCGTCGCGCGCCGTCGTTGGAGATATGGAGGAGCGTGCCCGGTCCACTCAGGAAGATGCCTGTCGCGTACTCGACCACGTAGAGGCTGCCATCCGCCCCGAATGCGAAGTCGGTCACCGAGGTGAGGTCTTCGACGTACGGCTGCGGCGCCTGCCCGGGGCTCACTCGGAAAATCCTGGCGGCGCCTGGCGGGAACGGGGCGCCCACCAGCACGCTCACGTACAGCGCACCATCGGGACCGCGCTCGACCTCCGTCGGCACGGCGTCGGCTTCGTTGAACGGGGCCGGCACCTGGATCCGGGGAAGGGTGGCGACGAGCGCGACGTTCCCGTTGGCCGCGATCGTGAGGATGGAGTTCCCACCCGCGTCGGTGACCACGCGCCTGCCAGGTTCGACCAGCACTCCGTAGGGATTGCTGTCCATGCGGCCGCCGGCAGGGTTGTAGGCGGCCTCGTAGGCGGAGATGTCAGCCACGACACGCCACCGGCCACTCGGCACGACCTGGAGCAGCGTTCCGAACAGCCCGCCTAGTTCGCCGAGCCCGGCACGCGCATCCGGTGCTCCGCCCCAGCCGACGGTGACATGGGCGCTCCCGCCCAGAAACGCGATGTCCTCCGGCCCGTCCACGCCGCCGTCGCCGGTGTTGACGAGTGAGGGCAGTCCGGTCGCCACCCGTTCCTGCACGCCGTTCCAGAACCGGGTGATCGCACCAGTGCCGCTGTAGCAGTTGTCACCTCGCGTCTTGTCTCCACCGGACGGAGTGCATGGGCCATGGATCTCGCTGGTGCCAGCCTCGGCGACGTACAGGCCCCCCTCCGGACCGAACGCAAGGCCCCGCGGGCTATTGAGGTGCGTCATCACCACGACGGTCGACACGTCGGCCAGCGTCGGCCCGGTAGCCGCGGCAAGGGCCAGAGCCAGAACGGCTGTGAACGATAGGCATTGTCGTCGCATTGCAGCGATCTCCTTGTCTCTGGCCACTCCGAGAACGGCCGCTCGTGACCGGCGCACCAAGAAGGATGAGTTGGTGCCCGGCTGCCGCGGTCCACCCGTGGGCCGTCATCGACACAGGCGTCGTTGGGCGGGAGGAACTATCATGGCGGAACAGCCCATGGACGATTCGGTCGCGATAACGGATCTCTTGCTCGCATGGGGAGAAGGCGACGAGCGGGCGTTCCAGGAGCTGATTCCCGTCGTACACGACGAGCTCCGTGGCGCGCCCCCGCCGACAAGCGGGGCGAGCCGCCCCGGCACCCC
>JAEYZV010000003.1 GCA_023427865.1 Acidobacteriota bacterium | reverse complement strand
CCCCGCAGGTGCGCCGCCGCCGGCTCCGAAAGCCGCCCCGGCGCCTCCGGCACCGCCGCGCCCGGCCATCGCCCCGGGAAGCCGCACCGAAGAGCGCGTGCGCATGTCGAAGCGGCGCCTCACGATTGCCCGCAACCTCGTCGAGGCGCAGCGCACCGCCGCGATGCTCACCACCTTCAACGAGGTGGACATGACCGAGGTGATGGCGCTGCGCGGGCGGCACAAGGAATCGTTCGCCAAGCGCCACGGCGTCGGCATCGGCATCGCTTCGTTCTTCGTCAAGGCGGTCGTGGCCGCGCTGCGCGACTTCCCGCGCCTGAATGCCGAGATTCAGGGCGAGGAGATGGTGCTCAAGCACTACTACGACATCGGCATCGCCGTGGGCGCCGAGCAGGGACTCGTGGTGCCGGTGATCCGTTCGGCCGAGCAGCTGTCGTTTGCCGGCATCGAACAGTCGATTCGTGACTTCGCGGCTCGCGCGAAGAACAACACGCTGACGCTCGAGGATCTGAAGGGCGGCACGTTCACGATCACCAACGGCGGCGTCTTCGGTTCACTCCTGAGCACGCCGATCCTCAACCCGCCGCAGGTGGGCATCCTCGGCATGCACAAGATCGAGGATCGTCCGATCGCGGTGAAGGGCCAGGTGGTCGTCCGGCCGATGATGTACGTGGCGTTGTCGTACGACCACCGCATCGTCGACGGCCTCGAGGCTGTCCAGTTCCTCGTGAAGCTGAAGGAGTTCATCGAGGATCCGGGGCACCTGCTGCTCGAATCCTGACAATCCGAGATTTTGAAGTTCTGAACGTCCGAGATTTCCGAGAGTACGCCGGATGCAGGGCGGCGCGAACCGACCTGCACCCGGCCAGGAGCGTCAAATGGGTATGCCGCCGACCAGGCCGTTCATCGCCACGGTCCTGCTGCTGGGTGTGGTTGGCACCTCCCCCGCACACGCCCGGCAGCCGGCGGCCTCTCCCCGCTACGACCTCGAGGCCATCCGGCGCCAGTTCGCGCACCAGCCAATCGAGTCGGTGTTCCTCGGGCCCCTGCGTGCCGACTACCGGGTGCGGATCGAGGAGGAACGGGATGAGTTCCGTACCGGGTTCGCCTGGTTGTTCGATCGCGACAACGTCACGCCCGGCTACGTGCGGCCGTGGTATCCCATCTACCACTTCGAAACGCTGTCGATGACCATCCCGCCCGAACACCGGGCGCAGTTGTACCCCGCCGGCGTGCCCGTCGGCTCGGTGATTGGCAGCATCAGGGACGCGATGCGCAAGCGGCAGGCCCGGGAAGCGCGCGAGCAGGTCGAGGCCGAAGTGCGGGCCATTCAGAAGAAGCCGTAGGCCGCTTCAGCGCTGTCGATCGGGCGGAAACAGGAACTCCAGGACGCCCTCGACGCGTGCCGCCCACGCCGCCTCGGAGTGCGGCGCATCCGGCGCCTCGAGGTAGCGGAGGTCCTCACCGGGCGTCCACCCCCTGGCCTTCAACAGGGCTTTGAGTGCGCGGGCGTTGCGCAACGTGTCACGCCCCTCGGCGGTGCCCACGTCGAGCCAGATGCGCCACGGCAGCCGCCCGGGAAGGGCGCGCACGCGCGCGAGCACCGCGCGCCTGTCCCACCAGATGGACGGCGAGAGCACGGCGAGCGCGCCGAACACGTCCGGACGTTCGAGTCCGAGATACAGCGTGACCAGTCCCCCCATCGACGAACCACCGACCGCCGTGTGGGCCGCTTCCGGCCGGGTGCGGAAGGAAGCATCGACGTAGGGCTTCAGTTCCTCGACGAGAAAGCGGGCGTAGCGATCCGCGTGCCCCCCCGCCTGCCGGTGGACGTCGTAGGTCGGTGCGAACTCGTCGGCTCGCCGCGCCCCGGCATGGTCCACCGCGACGATGATTGGCGGCGCGATGCGGCCCGCGTGCACGAGGCGGTCGGCCGTCTCGTCGACTCCCCACTCCTCACCGGCAAACGACGTGCTCGCGTCGAAGACGTTCTGTCCGTCGTGCAGGTAGAGCACGGGGAAGCGGCGTGTGTCGTCCTGCTCGTACCCCGGGGGCAACCAGACGTGGACGTCGCGCGCGTTGTCGAGGATCGCGGAGTGGAACGCCGCGACCAGCCTGACGTCCCCCGTGAGGGTCCGTCCCTCGCGCGGCGCGGGGGCGGATGGGCCGCGGTCTGACGGCACGACTACGCGCGACACCGGGGCGACCTCGCCGGGCTGGGCATTCCTGCAAGTGTACCGTGCCGACGCGCGCCGCAGCGCTCGCCAAGCGTGCCGATCGGCTCAGCACGACACCAGCCCCGCGGCTTCGGGGTAGGCTGTAGGCGCAGGCTGCAGCCTCGCAGGGCTCCAGGTATCACATGGCACTCATCGAACAAGGCGCCCAGGCGCCCGACTTCTCGCTCCCCGACCAGAACGGCACCCTCCACCGCCTCTCCGATTACCGGGGCCGCCCGGTCGTCCTCTACTTCTATCCGAAGGACGACACCTCGGGTTGCACGAAGGAAGCGTGCGGGTTCCGCGATGCGCTCCCCGACTTCTCGAAGGTCGATGCCGTCGTCTTCGGCGTCAGCATCCTCGACACGAAGAGCAAGGCGAAGTTCGCCGGCAAGTACGACCTCACCTTCCCGCTCCTTGCCGACGAGGATCATGCCGTGGCCGAGAGGTACGGCGTGTGGCAGGAGAAGAGCATGTACGGCCGCAAGTACATGGGCGTGGCGCGCGTCACGTACCTCATCGACGCCGAGGGCAACGTGGCACGGCGCTGGGACACGGTGAAGGTCGACGCGCACGCCGACGAGGTTCTCGCCGCCGTGCGGGCACTGCGTCGGTAGGGCGAGGGCTCCCAGCGTGGCCCGGCAAACCATGGAAGATCGCATGCGCATCGCAACATGGCTCGCGGCACTGGTGGTGTCGATGCTGCCCGCGTCGCTGCCCGCGCAGTCGCGAGAGCCATTCGACCTCGAGATAGGCGATGCGGCGCGAAAGTCGCGGCAGGTGACGCTCGCCGTCGACCAGATCCACGACACTGCCCGCGGCGTCGATCTGTCGCCCTCCGACGTGGCGACCACCCTCGCGGACGCGGGGATCGTGCTGGTCGGCGAGAGCCACACCTCGGAGGAATCGCACCGCGTGCAGGCGCTCGTCATCCAGGCTTTGCAGCGCGCCGGCCGCAAGGTCGTCCTCGGCCTCGAGATGTTCCCCGCCAGCGCACCGACGGCGCCCTTCGATCGCTGGGTGCGCGGCAGCCTGGACGAAGCGACGCTGCTGCGCGAATCGGGCTGGTACGACTACTGGGGCTACCCGTTCGGCTACTACCGCGAGATCTTCGAGATCGCCAGGCGCCACCGGCTGCCGATTCGCGGTGTGAACGCGCCGCGTGCGCTCGTCTCCAACGTCGGTCGTCGCGGCCTCGACGGCATCGGCGCGATGGAGCGTGCCCAGCTGCCCGCCACCATCGACACGACGAGCGACGAACACCGGCAGTTGTTTGTCGCGTACGTCGGTGGGAGCAGCGCGACACACGGATCGGGCATGCCTCCCGAGGTGCTCCAGCGCATGGTCGAGGCCCAGAGCACGTGGGACGCGGCGATGGCCATGCACGCCGCACAGCTGCTCGCCGAGGCGAAGGATCCCAAGGCGGTCGTCGTCGTGCTCGTCGGTAGCGGCCACGTGGCGTACGGTCTCGGCATCGCGCGGCAGGCGCGTGCGTACACGGAGGCGCGCGTCGCCAGCGTGATGCCGGTCGCCGCCGCGCCGGGGAGTCCGGAGCCGATCCGCGCCTCGCTGGCCGACGTCGTGTGGGGCGTGCCGACAGAGACGTACGCGCGGTACCCGACGCTCGGTGTGTCGTTTCGCAGCGGTGGCGACCAGCCGAACACGGTGCTGATGGTGGCCGCCGGATCGTCTGCCGAGGCTCTTGGCATCAAGGCGGGTGACGTGCTCGTCTCGCTCGACGAGACGGCGATCCGCAAGGACGTGGACGTGCGCGCGCTGCTGGACCGGAAGGTGTGGGGCGACGCCATCCGCGCGACCGTGACGCGCGGCGGCGAGACGCTCACGTTGGAGGGGCGCTTGCGCAGACGGTAGGGCCCGTTGTCCCCAACGGGGCCCACACGGGAAGGCCGGGCTCGGAGAGCCGGCCCTATTTCTCTACGGTAGGGCCCGTTGTCTCCGGCGGGGCCAGCCGCAGGGTGGCGGTTACCGGGAA
Organism: Acidobacteriota bacterium; assembly: GCA_023427865.1. Classification (GTDB taxonomy): domain Bacteria; phylum Acidobacteriota; class Vicinamibacteria; order Vicinamibacterales; family Vicinamibacteraceae; genus Luteitalea. The sequence goes on along the minus strand of JAEYZV010000003.1, from coordinate 1,375 downwards.
GTGATCGGACGGGTACCTGTTCCGGCGGGACGTCCGCACGATTGCCGCGTCCACCACCTCCCACTCGTCGGTGGCGAAGACGTAGTCGATCTTCTCCCCTGCCACCTGCCCCACCTTGAACCCGGTGAACGTGCCGACGGGCGATGCGTCCGGGTGCTTCACGCGGAACGTGTCGCGGTACGCGCCGCCATCCAGCATGGCCGCAACAGCGGGGTTCGTCTCCCCGGCGTTGAAGTCGCCCGTCACGACGACCGGGGCCTTCGGGTCGCGTGCCTCGATGCGGGCGCGAAGGAGGGCCACCGACTTCTCGCGTGACGGCTGCGACCGATGATCGAGGTGCACGTTGTACACGTAGAAGGGCCGGCCCTCCTTCGTGGCCAGCTGCGCCCACGTGCAGATGCGCGTGATCGTGTTGCCCCACGACGTCGAGGCCACGCGCTCGGGCGTGTCGGAGAACCAGAACGTGTCGCTGCGGCTCACCGACAGCTTGGCCCGCCGGTACAGGATCGACGCGTACTCTCCTGCCCGCACCCCGTCGTCGCGCCCCACGCCGACCATTGCGTACTCGGGAAGCGCCTCCATGATGTACGCCAGCTGCGGGTAGAGCGCCTCCTGCACGCCGATGACGTCGGGCCCTTCTTTCCGCAGCACGTCGACGAGCAGCACCTTGCGCGCGTCCCAATGGTTCACGCCGTCCTTCGCGGTGCCGAAGCGGATGTTGAAGGACATCACCTTCAGCGCAACTCCCGCAGCGCCCGGACCGGACTGGGCACGGGCCGACGAACCGAGCGTCGCTGCCACGACGGGAGCGAGGCCGAGCACCACGAACGATCGACGCGAACAGCGAGTCATGCAATCCACCTGCGATCGGCCCAATGGGCCCTGAGAAAATCGACGACGTTGCGCCAGCGGAACCGCTCGACGTCGGCATCGGTGAAGCCACGCGCGCTGAGCACGTCGCACAACCTGTGGAGGTCTGCAATCGTGTCGAGGTCGCTCGGCGACTGCTCGGTGCCGAAGGCCCCGTCCAGATCCGATCCGATGCACACGTGGCGGGTCGACCCGGCGAGCGAGCAGATGTGCAGCACGTGATCGGCGAGCCGCTCGAACGAGCAGCCGGTCGACTGCGGCGTGGAGGTGCCCCGCACCCAGCCCGGGACGATCATCCACGCGTCGCACGACGCGCCGATGACGGCACCGCGCGCGACGATGGCCTTGATCTGCGTGTCGGGAAGTTGTCGCTGGTCGGGCACGAGCGCCCGCGCGTTGTGGTGGCTGGCCCACACGGCACCGCCGAACAGATCCAGCGCCTGCCACAGGCTGTCGTCGCTGAGGTGCGTGACGTCGAGGATCACGCCGAGCCGCTCCATGGCGG
>JAEYZV010000015.1 GCA_023427865.1 Acidobacteriota bacterium | reverse complement strand
ACCCCGCGCTGCTCGTCGAGTGTCTTCTGGTCGATGGCGCCGAGCAGGTGCCCCATGCGGTCCGATTCCATCCACAGCGCCATGTCGAGCGCCGTGGTCGGGACGTTCTGGAAGTAGTTGGTGCGGTCCTGGTTCGTGGTGCCGTTCTGGTCGGTCGCGCCCACGAGCTCGAACGGATCGAAGAACTCGCCGGGATGGTTCTCCGAGCCGTTGAACATCAGGTGCTCGAACAGGTGCGCGAACCCGCTGCGGCCTCGCGCCTCGTTCTTGCTGCCGACGTGGTACCAGAGGTTCACCGCGACGATCGGCGCCTTCCGGTCGGTGTGGACGATGACGCGCAGCCCGTTGGGAAGCGTGAACTCCTCGTAGGGAATCTCGACGGTGGACGCCGCGGTCTGGGCGGCGGCATGGCGCGGCACGGCGACGATGCCGCCCGCGAGCAGCGTGCTCAGTGCGACGACGAGCACCGCGGCATGGGGACGCGCAGCAGGCGCGAGCAGAGCCAGGGGCATGCGGAACTCCTGTGGGCACGAGCCGGCTTCCTGCCGGCTCGGGTTGTTCGTGTGTGTGGCGACAGTATGGCAGAAGGGCGCCCGGCCGGACGCTGATTTGTGATCGCCGGTCACACCCCGTCCGGGCAGCGCGCCGACGCCGGCCCGACCTCCTTCATGGAGCGGCCCGTCACCTCCGGTGCCGTTCGCACTCCAATCGAGGTGAGCGACTTCCCGCGGCTGACGACCCGGTGCGCTGCCGCCATCGTCAATCGACGGGACGCGTGAAGGGTGCTCATCCGCTCGCGACGAGCGGCACGTCGACGCAGCTTCGTGGACGCATCGGGAGGTGAGACATGCCCCGGTTCCATTCGCTGATCCTGGCCGCCCCGCTTGTGACGCTGGGACTCGCCACGCTCGTCACTGGTCCCTCGGTTGCCGCGCGAGGGGCGCGCGTGACGGTTTCGCCCTCGCTCGTTTCGGCCCATCACCCGCCACATCCCGGCACGAAGCATCCGCCGCTCCTTGGCGCGCACGGGAGTATGCCGAATGCGGTGACGGACCGCACGCTCAGAGATGGTCAGCGGATCTTCCGGTACGACACGTTCGGCGATGAGCAGCTGTGGACCGATGTGTTGCGGATGCACGAGGTCATTTCCACGGTGGATCCCGCAACCGCGTTGGCCGTGGGGCTGAAGGTGGACGTCGAGGCGCTCCCCGGCTCGCTGATCGCGGCGCTTCGGGCGCGCGAGCTCGATCTCGAGGACCCCGCAGTCACGGTCGAGTTGCTGCGGCTGGACGCCGTCGTCGGCGTGAAGGGCACGGTCGGTCCGGACGGTCGGCTCATGAAAGTCGGGGTGACGTGTGCGTTGTGCCACTCCACCGTGGACGACTCGTTTGCACCGGGCATCGGCAGGCGGCTCGACGGATGGGCCAATCCCGATTTGAACGTGGGTGCCATCGTCGCGCTCTCCCCGACGATCGACGAGCCGACGAAAGCCGAATTCAGGGCATGGGGACCGGGCAAGTACGATCCGCGGCATCACTACTTCGACGGGATCGACATCGTTGCGCTCAACACGCCGTCCATTCCCGTCGTCATCCCGCCGATCTACGGATTGCGCGGCGTCGGCTTCGAGACGTACACGGGAGACGGGCCCATCTCGTACTGGAACGCGTACGTAGGGATCGGGCAGATGGGAGGACAGGGTACCTTCCACGATCCCCGCGTGCCGCCCATCGGGATCTCCATCACGCAGACACCGGATCTGGTGACGCCCAGGCTGCCCGCCCTGCTGGCTTATCAGCTGAGCCTGCGCGCGCCCGCCCCTCCGAAGCGAAGTGTCGATCTTGCAGCGGCCGCTCGCGGCCGACGCCTCTTCAATGGGCAAGCCGGCTGCGCCACGTGCCATCAGGGTCCACGGTTCACGGACGTGGGCAGCGGTCGCGGCCGGGGCGTCCCGCTGCTGCACGACCCGGCGGACGTCGGCGCGGATCCGGCGTACGCCAGGAGGTCGGCGACCGGACAGTACCGGACCACACCGCTGCGGGCCCTCTGGCAGCATCCGCCGTACTTCCATGACGGCAGTGCGCGCGATCTGGCGGCCGTCGTCGAGCACTACGACAGAGTGTTCCGCTTGAAGCTGACAGCCGCTCGAAAGTCGGATCTCGTGGAGTACCTGAAGTCCCTCTGAGGAAGGTAGGGCGCGCTCACGCCAACGCGGCGGTGACGATCTCCTGCGCTTCTGCGACGATGCGCGCCAGGTGCGCCTCACTCGTGAAGCTCTCGGCGTAGATCTTGTAGATGTCCTCGGTGCCCGACGGACGGGCCGCGAACCAACCCTGGGCGGTGGTCACCTTCAGGCCGCCGATGTTCGCGCCGTTGCCGGGCGCCGCGGTCAGGCGTGCCGTGATCGCATCGCCGGCCAGCGTCGTCGCCGCGACGCGCTCGGGCGTGAGGCGCGTGAACGCCTTCTTCTGATCGGGCGTCGCTGGCGCATCGACGCGCACGTAGTACGGCGTGCCGTATTGCGCCGTGAGCTCCTGGTAGTGCAGCCCCGGGTCCTTTCCGGTGACGGCCGTGATCTCCGCCGCCAGCAGGCCCAGGATGATGCCGTCCTTGTCGGTGGTCCACACCGTGCCGTCGCGCCGCAGGAAACTGGCGCCCGCGCTCTCCTCGCCGCCGAAGCACAAGCTGCCGTCGGCGAGTCCCGGCGAGAACCACTTGAACCCGACCGGCACCTCGACGAGCCTACGGCCGAGCCCATCGACGACCCGATCGATCATGCTGCTCGAGACGAGCGTCTTGCCCACCGCCGCGTCCGCCCAGGCGGGCCGATGCCCGAGCAGGTAGCGGATGGCGACGGCGAGGTAGTGGTTCGGGTTCATCAATCCCACCGACGGCGTGACGATGCCATGCCTGTCGGCGTCGGCGTCGTTGCCCCAGGCAATGCCGTAGCGGTCCTTGAGGACGACGAGGCTGGCCATCGCGTAGGGGCTCGAGCAGTCCATGCGGATCTTGCCATCGTGATCGAGCGTCATGAAGCCGAACGCGGGATCCACGCGCGTGTTGACGACGTCGATGTCGAGCCCGTACCGATCCGCGATGCGCGACCAGTACGTCACCGCGGCGCCGCCCATCGGATCCACACCGATGCGCAGGCCCGACGATCGGATCGCGTCCATGTCGATCACGGCGCCGAGATCGGCGATGTAGTCGGTGGCGAAATCACGCGCGGAGACGCACGACGCGCGGCGGGCGTCGGCGTACGGGAGTCGCCGCACACCGGCGTTGCCTTCGGCGAGCAGCGCGTTGGCGCGATCCTCGATGACGCGCGTGACGTCGGTGTCGGCGGGGCCGCCGTGCGGCGGGTTGTACTTGAAGCCGCCGTCCTGCGGCGGGTTGTGCGAGGGGGTGATGACGAGTCCGTCGGCACGTGACGAAGCGGGGCCGGCATTGTGGACGAGAATCGCGCGCGAGATCACCGGCGTCGGCGTGTAGCCCTCGTCAGCCTGCACGACCGTCGTCACGCCGTGCGCCGCGAGGACCTCGATGGCGCTGCGCTGCGCCGGGTCGGAGAGCGCGTGCGTGTCCTTGCCGATGAAGAGCGGGCCGGTGATGCCCTGGCTCGCGCGGTACTCGCAGACGGCCTGCGTGATCGCGAGGATGTGCGCCTCGTTGAAGCTCCGGTTGAGTGAACTGCCGCGATGCCCGCTCGTGCCGAACGCCACGCGCTGCGAGGGGATGCTCACGTCCGGCGCGTCGGTGTAGGCCGCCAGCAGCGCGGCGACGTCGACGAGCATGTCCGGAGGCACGGGCTTGCCGGCGAGGGGATGAGGCATGGCCGTCAACATATGGCACCGGCCGCCCGCGTACAAGCGGAGCTGACTGCGAACGAACGGAGGACCGGCGGAACGGCGGAAACGAGTCACGGTAGGGGCCGCGCGACCAGACCCCCCCCCCCCCCCCCCCCCCCCACCCCCGTCCCCCAATA
>JAEYZV010000589.1 GCA_023427865.1 Acidobacteriota bacterium | reverse complement strand
GGTCGAGACGGCGGCAAGCGCGCCTGGTGTCGGTCCGTCGCCTGCGCGCGTCGCCGGCGCGATGCCGCCGGTGCGCTCCAAGCCGCCGGTCCGCGTGAACACCCCGGCAGCGCTGCCGCTCGCCGACAGCGCCCCGGAGTCCGAACTCAAGGCGCCAGCGGAACGCAAGGCCGGTGGCTACACGCTGCCGCCACTCGCGCTGCTCGATCCCGCACAGGCCGAACGCAAGGTCGATGAGCGCGAGCTGATGGAGTCGGCGCGCCAGCTCGAGGACAAGTGCCGCGAGTTCTCGGTCGAGGGCAACGTCGTGCAGATCCTGCCCGGCCCCGTCGTCACGACGTACGAGTTCAAGCCGGACGCCGGCGTGAAGTACAGCAAGATCACGGGGCTCTCCGAAGACCTCTCGCTGGCGATGCGCGCCGAATCAGTGCTCATCGACCGCATCCCCGGCAAGAGCACCGTCGGCATCCAGATCCCGAACCCGGTCCGCGAGTCGATCTCGTTGCGCGAGCTGCTCGAATCCGAGCCGTACCGTCGGTCGAACTCGAGGCTGGCGATTGCTCTCGGCAAGACGATCCACGGCGAGCCGTACGTCAGCGACCTGGCGACGATGCCGCACCTGCTCATTGCGGGCTCCACGGGCACGGGCAAGTCGGTCGGCCTGAACGCGATGCTCACGAGCATCCTCTACCGCGCCACGCCGGACCAGGTGCGCTTCATCATGATCGACCCCAAGCGCCTCGAGCTCGGCATGTACGAGGACATCCCGCACCTGATGACACCCGTGGTCGTCGAGCCCAAGCTGGCGGCCAACGCCCTGCGGTGGGCGGTGCGCGAGATGGAGGAGCGGTACAAGACGCTGGCGGCATTCGGCGTCCGCAACATCGAGCAGTTCAACCGCAACCTCAAGGCGTCGATCGACGCTGGCGAGGTGCGCACGGACTCGAAGACTGGCGAGCCGCTCAAGCCGCTCCCGTTCATCGTCGTGGTGATCGACGAGCTCGCGGACCTGATGATGGTCGCCTCCAACGAGGTCGAGCAGTCGATCTGCCGCCTGGCGCAGATGGCCCGCGCCGTCGGCATCCACCTGATCCTCGCGACCCAGCGTCCGTCGGTCGACGTCATCACGGGGCTCATCAAGGCCAACATGCCGTCGCGCATCTCGTTCCGCGTCTCGTCGAAGGTGGACTCGCGGACGATTCTCGATGCCAACGGCGCCGAGCAGCTGCTCGGCAAGGGCGACTGCCTGTTCCTGCCGCCGGCCTCCTCCCGGGTCATGCGGCTGCATGGCGCCTACATCTCCGAGCAGGAGAGCGCGCGCCTGGCGAGCTTCCTGCGCAAGCAGGGCCAGCCGCAATACGACCGGTCGATCACCGACGAGGAGAAGTCGGCCGAAGCGGGCGCCGGCGGCTTCGAGAAGGACGACCTGTACGACGAAGCCGCGCGCATCGTCGTGTCGAGCGGACAGGCGTCGATCAGCTACCTGCAGCGCCGGTTGCGCATCGGTTTCAGCCGTGCGGCGCGCCTGGTGGACATGATGGAAGCCGAAGGGCTGGTCTCCAGCGGCCAGGGCGGGAAGGCCCGCGAGCTGCTGGTGCCCAAGGACTATTTCGACGAGGTCGACGCGCAACTGCGCTGAGGAATTCGCATGCGACGCAGCTTACGCATCATCGCGACGGCGACGCTGGCGCTGGCGCTGTGCCTCCCCGCCGAGGCCGCACAACGAAAGCGCACCACGACGCGAACCACGGCCACGACGAGCCAGGTGGCCAGGGCACGCACGGCGCAGACGGCGTACGAGCGCACGCTGGCGCGCGAGCGGACGCTGCGAGCGTCGCGTCGCAAGGCACCGCTCTCGCAGATGCGGGCCGTGATCAAGGACTACGAGTTGATCGCCCGCCGCTGGCCCCGCAGCGGCTATGCCGACAACGCGCTCTGGAACGGCGCCAACCTCGCCTACGACGCCAACATCTCGTACGGCGCGCGGCAGGAGCAGGACAGCGCCACGTCGATGCTGCGCTGGCTCGTGCGGGAGTACCCGTCGAGCTCGCTTGCGCGCGACGCACAGACGCGGCTGCGCAAGATATCGGCGGCGGCCGGGCGGACGACCAAGAGCGAGCCGCGCAACGCGAAGGTCACGCCGAAGGCGCCGCCGCCGGCTGCCACAGAACTGGCAAAGGCCAACATCCGCACCGAGGAGGCCGAGCCGTCGGCCGAGTCCGACGACGCGACGGACGAACCCGCGGCACCGGCAGTGTCGGCAAGGGCTGACACGCCTCCCCCACCCGCCGACACGAAGCCCGTTCCCGCCACCGGTGCGAATGCCAGCCCGAAGGCGGCGGCCGCGACCGGGCCGGTGGTCGTCCGCGACATCAAGCGCCTGGTGCTGCCGGAAGTCGTGCGCGTGACGATCGAGCTCGACAACGAGGTCGCCTACCACGAGGAGACGCTGAAGAACCCGGCGCGCCTGTTCTTCGACCTGCGTGGGGCGAAACTTGCGCCGCACCTCGACGAGGGCGTGAAGGCGTTCGACGACGGCGACATCGTGCGCGAGATCCGGCTCGGGACCCATCCGGGCGGCGTGACGCGCGTCGTGGTCGACACGCGCGGCGTCGCGCGCCACAGCCTGTTCACGCTGTACAACCCGTACCGGCTCGTACTCGACATGTACCGCGAGCCCACGCTCACGCAGAAGCTGCCACCGGCCCTGCCGACCGACACGGGCGCCGGTCAGCGCATGCCGTCGCCGCAGGCGCTTCCAACCGACGCACCGGCACCGACTGTGGTCGCCTCCGCCGCGCCGACGCCAGCCACGCCCCCACCCGGGGCACCGCCCGAGAAGGGCAGTACCGCAGACGATGCGCCGGCACCGGCGGCACCGGCGGCGTCGGGAGCCACGACCACGCCGACGGCTCCCGAATCGAACAGTTCCGGGAGCTATTCGCTGGCCCGCCAGCTCGGACTTGGCGTCTCGCGCATCGTGATCGACCCCGGCCATGGCGGTCACGACACGGGCGCGCTGGGCGCCGGCATCCGGGAATCCGAACTGGTGCTCGACATCGCCCTGCGCCTCGAGAAGCTGCTGAAGCAGGAAGCCGGCATCGACGTCGTGATGACGCGGCGCACCGACACGTTCATCGAGCTCGAGGAGCGCACGCGCATCGCCAACCGCCACAACGCGGACCTGTTCCTGTCCATTCACGCGAACTCGAGCCGCCGGCGGACGGCACAGGGCGTCGAGACGTTCGTCCTCAACTTCGCCAACACGAGTGATGCCGAGGAGGTGGCGGCGCGCGAGAACGCGATCGCCAAGGGCTCCATGCGGCAGCTGCCCGACATCGTCAAGGCCATCACGCTGAACAACAAGCTCGACGAGTCGCGCGACCTCGCGGAGATGGTGCAGACGAATCTCGTGTCGCGCCTGCGGCGCACGGAGGCGGAGCTTCCCGATCGCGGCATCAAGCAGGCGCCGCTCGTGGTGCTGATCGGCGCGTCGATGCCGAGCGTGCTGGCCGAAGTGGGATTCGTGAGCACGCCGGCGGAAGGCAGCCGGCTGAAGAAGGCCGCGTATCGTCAGGACATCGCCGAGGCGCTGCGCGATGCCGTGCTGCGCTACCAGCGCTCGCTGAAGAGCACCGCCACCAACGCCGCGCGCACGCAGTAGCGAGGGCGTGACGGCTCGTTTGGGGAACCCGCCGCACGCCGCAGGCGCACGTCGGCGGGTCTTCAGCACGCCCTACCTGATGATCGAGATGTGATCCTCGGCGTCCTTGTCGGGACCACCCCACCCCAGTCGGTGCTTCAGGAACACGACTAGGGCGCCGACGATCACGCCGGCGACCAGTGACGCGAGCACGATCACGGCGACCAGGCCTATCGATCCGAGCAGCACGTCGGCGACGCCGGTCTCACGCGAGATCGGGCCGACTTCGACGCGCACCTCGTCGCGATCCTGCTGGATCGACATGAGCGGCACGTCGCGTGGCGGCGCGCCAGGCACGCGCAGCACACCGGTGCCGGCGGGTTCGCTTGCGGGCGTCGCCGGCTGCGCGGTCCGTTGTTTCTCAGCTGGCTTGTCGGACGACGGCTGCGGACCGGCCTGCGTCGGTGCGTCGGAGCCCGGTGGCGCGGCGGCCTGTTGCGGCACGACTCAGACCCACGCGCCGGCGGACCGCGCGAGTTCGACGAGCGTCCGCACCGCCACGCCGGTGGGCCCTTTCGGCTGGTACGGCTTGGGCTCGTCGGCCCATGCGGTCCCGGCGATGTCCAGGTGCGCCCACGGCGTGTCGCCGGCGAACGCCTTGAGGAACAGCGCGGCGCTTATCGCGCCGCCGTAGCGCGTGCCCGCTGCGTTCACCATGTCGGCGATGTCGCTCTTGAGCAGTTCCTTGTAGTCGTCGGTCATGGGCAGCGGCCACAGGAAGTCGCCTCCGCGCGTGCCCGCCTCCTGCACGGCGTCGCGCCAACGATCCGGCGTACCGAACAGGCCCGACGCGACGCGGCCCAGGGCCACTGCGCAGGCACCGGTCAGCGTCGCGATGTCGACCAGGTGCGTCGCCCCGCGCTTCTGCGCGTACCACAAGGCGTCGCCGAGAATCAGCCGGCCTTCGGCATCGGTGTTCGTGATCTCGACGGTCTGGCCGCTGGCGCTCGTCAGCACGTCGCCGGGTCGGAACGCTGCACCGCTCGGCATGTTCTCGACGGCCGGGATCACGCCGATGACGCGAGACGGTGCGCCGATGCGGCCAATCGCATGGAACGCGCCGATCACCGCGGCCCCGCCGCACATGTCGTACTTCATGCGATCCATGTTCTCGGATGGCTTGATCGAGATGCCGCCGGTGTCGAACGTGACGGCCTTGCCGACCAGGCCGAGCACCGGTCCCGACGGGCTCTCCGGCGCATACGACAGCACGATCAGGCGCGGCGCGTGCGCGCTGCCCTGGGCCACGCCGAGGAGCAGGCCCATGTGCAGCCCCCGCAACTGCGTCTCGTCGAGCACGTCCACCTGCACCGGCGTGCCCGCAAACAGCTCCTGCGTGCGCTCGGCGAGCACCTTCGGCGTGAGGACGTTCGGCGGTTCGTGCGCGAACCCGCGTGCCACGTTCGCCGCTTCGCCAATCGCGGCGCCCGTGGCCACGGCGTCTGCAAGTGTGTCGGCAC
>JAEYZV010000559.1 GCA_023427865.1 Acidobacteriota bacterium | reverse complement strand
GGCGTGCCCGCCTGCGCGCGACCGGAGCCCGCCTCCGCCGTACCGCACGGCGCCGGACGCCCGGCGCACATCGGAGCCACACGCACATGAGTGATCTGAAGATCGGGATCGTGGGACTCGGCTGGGTGGCCGGGGCTCACATCGAGACGTTCAAGCACGTCAAGGGCGCCGCCGTGACCGCGGTCTGCTCGCGCCGTCCGCAGGATCCGGAAGCGCTGAAGGCGCAGTACGGCATTCCGCTGAAGGTCTACCAGGACTACAACGAGATGCTCGCCGATCCCGAGATCGACGTCATCGACATCTGCACGCCCCACCCGTTCCACGCCGATCAGGCGATCGCCGCTGCAAACGCCGGCAAGCACCTGATCATCGAGAAGCCGATTGCGCTCAACTGGGAGGACGCCAAGCGGGTGCGCGGCGCGATCGAGGCCAACGGCGTCAAGGCGATGGTGTGCTTCGAGGTACGGTTCAGTGCGCAGTTCACGCTGGCGCGGTCGGTACTCGAGCAGGGACTGCTCGGCGACCTGCATTACGGCGAGATCGACTACTACCACGGCATCGGCCCCTGGTACGGCCAGTACTCGTGGAACATCAGGAAGGACATGGGCGCCTCGAGCCTGCTGACGGCCGGCTGCCACGCCGTCGACAGCCTGCTGATGCTGATGCAGGGGTCGGTGACCGAGGTGACCAGCTACGGCACGGCGTCGAGCAGCGAGTACTTCAAGCCGTACGAGTACCCGACCACCACCGTCAGCCTCCTGAAGTTCGCCGACGGACGCATCGGCAAGGTCACGTCCTGCATCGACTGTCTCCAGCCGTACTACTTCCACTCGCACCTGGTCGGCAGCCACGGCACGTTGCTCGACACCAAGCTCTACTCGGCCAGACTGCCGGGCATGATCAAGACGAAGTGGAGCGAGCTGGCCACGCACCCGATCGACTCCGGTGACGTGAGCGACCATCCGTACCAGCCGCAGTTCCAGTCCTTCGTCGACAGCACGCTCGCCGGCACGACGATGCCGCTGACCGACTTCGACACGGCACTCGAAAGCCATCGCGTCGCGTACGCGGCCGACCTGTCGGTGGAGCGCGGCACGCCGGTGCAACTGGCGGAGCTGTCGTAGCGCCATGCCTCGCGTGCTCGCGCTGATGGCGCATCCCGATGACATCGAGATCACCTGCGCGGGCACGCTGCTGCTGCTGAAGGCGGCCGGCTGGGACGTCCACGTCGCGACGATGACCGCCGGGGATCTCGGGTCCTCCACACTCTCCGGTCCGGTCATCTCCCGGATCCGCCGCCGTGAAGCCGCTGCGGCCGCCGCCATCCTCGGCGCCGGCTACACCTGCCTCGGCTTCAAGGACCTCACCATCGCGCTCGCCGAACGGCCGAAGCGGATCGTCGCCGGGCTGCTGCGACAGGTGCGACCCGACCTGCTGATCACCCACCCGCCACGCGACTACATGGGCGACCACGAGGAGACGTCGCGCCTGGTACGCGAGGCGGCCTTCGCATCGACGATGCCGAACTGGAAGTCGCTGCCGCCAATCGGCACGCGCGCGCGGCGCAAGGCGCCGCCGCCATGCGACCACGTCCCGACGCTCCTCTACGCCGATCCGATCGACCTGATCGACAGCGCCGGACGCCACGTGCCGGCGCAGTTCGTCGTGGACGTGACGACGACGATCGAAGCGAAGGCCGAAGCGCTCGCAGCCCACGCGTCGCAGCGCGAGTGGCTGCGCCAGCAGCACGGCGAGGACGAGTACCTGTTGTGGATGCGCCGCGTAGGCGCGCGCCGCGCCAGGGATTTCGGCAAGCCATCAGTGACGTATGCCGAGGGATTCGTGCAGCACCTCGGCCACGGCTTTCCAAAGGACGACGTCCTCACGCCGGCGTTGGGCCCACGGCGCGTGTCAACCGCCGCGCCGCGATCGCGGCGATCCACGCCCCGTCGCGTTCTCCCTCGAATTCGCGGAGGATCTCCAGCGGCCTGACGAGGTCGGGGAGTTCGCCCGCCTTCAACAGGAAGTCGGGATTCGTCGGACGACCGTGTTCGGCCTGCCGTTCGAGGAAGGTCTCGTAGATCAGCACGCCGCCCGGCGCCAGCGACTCCTGCAGCTGCGGGAACAACTGGCGGTGCAGGTACCGGGTCACGACGACCAGGTCATGCGCGTGCCGCTCGAGTCGCGCGTCGCCCGTCTCGAGATCGACGACGCGTGTGGTCACCGGCAGGCCGAGCCGGTCGGCCTGATCCTGCAGGCGCGCGAGTGCGTGTCCATCCCGATCCACCGCCGTCACGTGGAGTCCCGCCGACGCGAGCAGCAGCGCGTTGCCGCCCCTGCCGCATGCCACCTCGAGCGCACGTCCATTGCGCGGGATCAGGTCGCCGCATTCGAGCAGCCACGGCGACGGTCCGGCCATCGGCCGCGACGTGAACTCGCGCGGACCGTCCCAGCCGGCCATGCCCGTCGCCAGCTCGTGAACGCGTTCGAAGCCCGCCTGCGCGAGGAGGCGGCTCGCCACCCGGCTGCGCACGGCATGCTCGCAGGTCACGAGCACAGGTGCGTCCGTGTCGAGCACGGCAGGAGCGCTGGCGATGACCTGCACGGGCAGGAGCATCGCTCCGGGTATGTGTCCGAGACCCGAGAATTCCCCGGGCGTGCGTACGTCGAGCACCGTGACGCCGTCTGCGACGAGGCTTGCGGCCTCGGCCGCGTCCACGCGCGTGACGGCGGCATCGAACTGGGGGTCGAGCTGCATGCGCCATCGTAAACGCTCGCGTGCATGGGGGCTGCCGTCTACCGCGCAGCCGTGTCGGCCCGCCGCCGTTCGCGCGGTGCCGGTACAATGCCGCCGTGCCGACGACCCGCATCTTCCTCGTCCGCCATGGGGCGACACAGCTCACCGCCGAGAACCGCTTCTCCGGCGCCGTTGGCGTCGATCTCTCGGACGAGGGACGCTGGCAGGCCGCGCAGCTCGGCGAGCGCCTCCGCAACGAGGGCATCAGCGCGATCTACAGCAGCCCGCTCTCGCGGACGATGGAAACCGCGCACATCATGGGCAAGGCCCTCGTGCTCGAGGCAGAAGTGCGCGACGGCCTGCGCGAGATCAGCCATGGTCGGTGGGAAGGCCTGACGCGCGCCGAGGTCGAGGAGCAGTTCGGCGACGAGTACGCCACCTGGGAGGAGGACCCGTTCACATTCGCGCCCGAGGGCGGCGAGTCGGGCGTCGCCGTGCTCGCGCGGGCGCTGCCCGTGATTCGCGAGATCGTCACGCGTCACGCTGGCGAGCGAGTGCTCGTGGTGTCGCACAAGGCGACGATCCGCATCCTCCTGAGCAGCCTGCTCGGCTTCGACGCGCGCGGCTACCGCGACCGCCTGGACCAGGCGCCCGCCTGCCTCAACGTGCTCGACTTCCGCGATCCGGTGCGGGCGCGCCTGATGCTGTTCAACGACACGTCGCACTACGCGCATCACCCACGCGCGGCGCAGGGCCTCTCGCGGTGGTGGGACGCCATCCTGCCCTCGCGCTCGTGAGGGCCGAACTCCGCCCGCCGGGCGAGGCCCGGCGGCCACGAAGACACGCAGGTACGCAGCGTTGGGCGTGGTGAGGGCCTAACCCCGCCCGCCAAGCGAGGCCCGGCGGCCACGAAGACACGCAGGTACGCAGGCGTCGGGCCGCGTGAGGGCCGAACTCCGCTCGCCGGGCGAGGCGCGGCTACGAAGACCTGCAGGTACGTAGGCGTCGGGCCCTGCCCGACGCGCGGTGCAGCGGCGGCATCACTATCGACGGTGACGTCCCCGGCGCAGAGTGCGGAAGGTGATCGAATAGCGCCGCGTGATCGCCTCGGGGATGCTGTGTTCCCACTCCGTGCGTGCGGGCCCTGCCAGCACGTACGCGGAGCGCGGCGCGAGCGTCAGGCTCAGCGGACGCGGGAGGCCACGTCGCGGGATGTCGTGTGACGCGTACGGCCGCAGCCGGAAGGTGCACGCCGACAGCAGCGAGATGCCGACGATCACGTCGAACGGCGGGGCGTCGCGATGCCAGCCGATGCCGGCGCCCACCGGGTACTCCGTGATCAGAGCCTCGGTGAGGGCGTCTGGCGTGACGCCAGCGAGTCCGGCCACGCGTTCGGCCAGCGGCAGGAGGAAATCGGGCAGCGGCGGCGCATCGGTGAGCGAGCGCCTGTCGAAGCTGTAGCCGAAGCCGAACGCGGCCACACGGCGCCGCGCCTGCACGCCGCGGAAGACGAACGGGCGCAGCTCCACGCGCTCGATGGCCCCGAGCAGCGCCCGCTCCTCGGACTCGGTGATCACGTCCGGTTCGTAGCGGAAGCCCTCGATCTGCGTCGCGACCGCGCCGGCAGGGCCCGGCGTCCCCGCGCTCCCGTCGTGCTCCGACCCCATGACCCGATTCTAGGTGACGCCCGGTCGCGAGCTCAGCCGTCGCGGCGGTACGATCCATGCAAAGCCCGTCGTGCCATGGCTCCTTCCAGGCCCGCGACCCACATCCACGCGGCTGGCGGCCGTGCCGCAGGCCGCCGCCCACGCATGCCCGCGTACGCGCCCCAGCTGGCGACCCTCGTCGCGGAGGCGCCCGACACCGATGAGTGGCTGCACGAGGTGAAATTCGACGGCTTCCGGATGGGGCTGGTGATCGAGGACGGCCGCGCGCGCCTGCTGACCCGGAACGGCCTCGATTGGTCGGAGCGATTCCCCGAGATCGTCCAGGCCGGTCTGCACCTCGGGGCGTCGGGCGCATTGATCGACGGCGAGGTCGCGTTACGCTTGCCGGACGGTCGCACCAGCTTCCAGGATCTCCAGAACGCCGCGCGCCGCGCTGGCGCGCTCACGTACTTTGCGTTCGACCTGCTCTGGCTCGACGGCGACGATCTTGCGGCGCTGCCCCTCGAGGTCCGCAAGGCGCGTCTGCAGGCGCTCCTGCCCGCCGACGATGACTCGCCGCTGCGCTACTCGACGCATGTCGTGGGACATGGGCCGCGCGTGCACCAGGAGGCCTGCCGCGCCAGGCTCGAAGGCATCATCTCCAAACGTCGCGACGCGCCGGCGACGCCGGGGCGCAGCCGCAGCTGGGTGAAGGTGAAGTGTCTCGGGCGACAGGAGTTCGTGATCGGCGGTTTCACCGAGCCGCAAGGCGCGCGCGAGGGGCTGGGCGCGCTCCTCATCGGGTACTACGACGGGGGACGACTCGCGTGGGCGGGAAAGGTGGGCACCGGGCTCACGGCGAAGAGCGCGCGCGATCTCCGGGCGCGCCTCGAGCCGCTGGCCCAGGAGATCTCGCCGTTCACGCCCGCACCGCGCGGTGCCGATGCGCGCGGCGCACACTGGGTGCGGCCCGAGCTCGTGGCCGAAGTGGCGTTCACCGAGTGGACTGCGGGCGGGAAGATCCGCCACCCGTCGTTCCAGGGACTGCGCGAGGACAAGGCGCCGCGCGAGGTCGTGAGGGAAGGCATGAAGACCGAAGGCCAACAGCCCGCATCCGCCGCCGGGGCGCGGCGGTCGAAAGGACGCGCCAGGCGAAGTGGCGAGCCGGCGTCGGAAAGCGAGGAGCAGACAGCCCGCAGGCGGCCTGCGGCGCAGCCGCGGGACGTCATCGTGGGCGGTGTGGCGATCTCGAATCCGCAACGGGTGATGTACCCGGACGTGGGCCTCACGAAGCTCGATCTCGTGCGCTACGTCGACGCGATTGGTGAGTGGATGCTGCCGCATGTGGCCGGCCGGCCGCTGACGCTCGTCTTCTGTCCGGAGGGCCTCGCCGGCGAGTGCACGTACCTCAAGCACGGCAAGGCGTGGGGACCCAGGACGCTGCGCCGCGTGAAGATTCGCGAGAAGACGAAGGTCGGCGAGTACATGGTGGCCGACAGCATCGAGGGACTCGTCTCGATCATGCAGATGAACTGGATCGAGGTGCACACGTGGAACTCGACGGTTGACGCACTCGAGCGGCCCGACCGCCTCGTGTTCGATCTCGATCCCGGCCCCGACGTCTCGTGGCCGCAGGTGACCGCGGCGGCAGGGGAGGCACGCGACCTGCTGTCGGACCTCGGGCTGCAGTCGTGGCTCAAGACCACCGGCGGCCGCGGCCTGCACGTGGTGGTGCCGCTCGAGCCGGTCGCGTCGTGGGGGGACGGACTGCGGTTTGCCGAGAGCGTGGCCGCGACGCTCGTGGAGCGCGCGCCGAAGCGGTACACGACGAATTTCGCGAAGGCCGGTCGCGAGAAGCTGATCCTCGTCGACGTGATGCGCAACAACCGCGGGAGCACCGTCGTGTCGGCCTACTCGCCGCGCGCGCGTGCCGGTGCTCCCGTTTCGACGCCGCTCTCCTGGGATGAACTCTCGGCCCGTCGTCGCCCGGACCGTTTCACGGTGAAGACGGTGCCGAAGCGGCTTGCCTCGATCGGGCGGGACCCGTGGGAGGCGTACTGGACGTGCGCGCAACGCTTGCCGAAGCGCAATCCATGACGAAATCTCGCGAACGCGCGCCACGACCCACGTCATACGTAGGCGTCGGGCCTCGCCCGATGCGTGCCCGCCGGGCAGGGCCCGGCGGTTACGAAAAGCGCACGACCGGCTGCCACGACCCACGTCGTACGTAGGCGTCGAGCCTCGCC
>JAEYZV010000529.1 GCA_023427865.1 Acidobacteriota bacterium | reverse complement strand
CACGCCTGGGTCAGCCGACAGGTCGACGTCGGAAGCCGCCGCGGTCTCGACGACCGGCATGTCGATGGTCGGGGCGTCCCAGACCGAGGGGCTCGCGTCGACGGCCGGTGCCGTAGCGGAAACCGCCTCCGGCGCGTCCGGGGTCTCGACCGCCACGCTGCGGCCATCGGGCGCGGCGATGGACCACCCATACACGGGGGCACCGCCCGCCGGTCCGTCCGCAAGTGCCGGCGCAACGTCGGGCTCGGTGGCTGGCACCGGCCAGATGCCGGCCGGTTCGTCGCCCTGCAGGTGCGGCGGAACGAAGCACATCGTGGCCGCGTCGGCATGGACGGCAGCGACCTCGGTCGCTGGTTCGGCCAGCCACGGGTCGGTCACCGCGTCCGCTTCGAACTGCAACGGCAAGCCGTCCCCGTGTTCGTTGGCAGGTTCCGGCTGCGCCGACGCATCGGTCGCGTCTGCAGCGCCGCCGAGCGGCACCTCCGGCAGCGTCCAGTCAGGACCGAGGCCGAGCTCCTGCGGTCCGTCCGGACCGAGCCCCATGGCGGCGCGCCAATCGTCACCGACGGCCGGTGAGTCGCCAGCGGCCTCGGACGCAGGCGCCGGCTCCTCGACAGCGGTGGCGGCCGGCGGCAGTTCCGCGAGCGCGGCGCGCGCCGCGTCGAGTGCACGAACGGCAGCCAGGTTGTCGGGCGCCTGGGTGACGGCGTGCTCCAGTTCGGCCACTGCGGCCTCGACGTCGCCGCTGTCGAGCAGCGCGCGACCGAGCGTCACGCGCGCCGACACGTACGTTGGGTACCGGGTCAGGCCATCACGGCAGACCGCGATGGCCTCGGCCAGCCGCCCGGCGCGACGATGTTCCTCGGCGAGGGCGGCGAAGGCGGCGGGCGTCGCGTGCGAAAGCATGCGTCGCCGGAGCTGTTCGAGCGGATTGGCCGTCGACATGACGCGGCGTTCCTTGCTGGCGCCTTACTGCGGGCGCGGGAGGACGTCGATCTGCTTGGTCACCGACACGCGGTTGCCGAGCGAGTTGGTCACCGTCAGCTTCACGAAGTAGTCGCCCGCACGCGGGAACTGGTACTTGATGACACGGCCGGTCACGATGATGCCCTTGTCGTCCATGTTCCACTCGTACTGGAGCGTCGGCGAGTCGAAGCAGTCGGTCGGCGTGGTCGCGGTGAGCGGGCAGTCCTTCGAGAGGCCGGCGTCGAGCGTGACCTCGTCCATCACGTAAGGCTCGTTGGGCCGCCACGAGAAGTTGGCCACCGGCTGGCCGGGGAACACGATGGTCCCGAGCGGCACCAGGCGGATGCTCACGGCGCGCTCGACGGCGTTGTTGTAGTCGCCGTTGAGCGGCGTGAACGCCACCTGCACGATGTTGCGCGCGTCGGCGTTGCCGCTCAGCCCGCCCGGAGGCGCGGTGTACACGAACGTGGCGCGGCCGTCGGGGCCGGTGGCCGACGACTTGGCCGAGAGGCTGCCGTAGTCCACCACGGCGCCGCCGACCAGGATGTCGGCGCGCAGCGGCACGCCCGGCCTGGGCTCGCTGTTCGGGCCGCGCGCCGTGACGGTGATCTGCGAGGTCGACATGCCGTCGGTGGTGAGCACGTCGGGGGACGCGAGCACCTGGAGCGACAGGCCGAGTTCGGAAGGCCCGGTGGCCTTGGGCATCTCCGGCTTCGACGTGCAGGCCGTCGTGGCGAGCAGGCCCACCAGCGCCACCGGCAGGAATGAAGTGAATCGTGCGTTCGTCATGGCTGCACCTGGCTACTCGGGATCCGCCCAGTCGGCGAAGTTGATGCTCATGGACCCGCTGACGGTGACGTCGCGGCCCGTCTGGTCCTTGCCGAAGAAGGTCACGTCGGCGATCGTCGAGATCACCAGCGCACCGCCGTTGTAACCAGCCAGGGTGGACAGCGGCGCCTCGAGCTTTGCCTGCACGCGAACGATCGTGAACACGGCCGACGTGGCCTGCTCGCCCACCGTCACACCCAGTGCGCCCTCGAAGGCATACGGCACGTCCACGCCGGGCGTGTTGCGGCCGTCGGTGCGGCGGTACTCGACGCGATAGCGGTTCAGCGTGATGAGGTTGTTGGACGTCGGCCCCGTCGGGTTCGTCACGTCCCTCAGCGCGAGCGCCAGCGTCACGCGGCCGTTGTCCTCGAAGATGCCGCCCTTGGTGAGCACGTCGGAGCGGAGCACGCGCTGGAACGGCGCGCCGCGCTCGGCGCCCGACGAGCCCTCGAGTCGCTGCAGCACCAGGTACGCGGGCGACTGGCCGCTGCGCACCGTGCTGCTGCAGCCGGAGAGCAGGCCGGTCGCGCCGGCCAGCAGGAGCAGGGCCGCGGCGCGCATCGTGCGCGCCCGTCCGGCCGACGTGGCGTAATGCGTAAGTGTCATTTGACGGCTCCTCCGTCCCTGATGATGCGCGGCGTGATGAAGATGAGCAGCTCGCCCTCGTCCTCGTTCGCCGAGTCGCGGCGGAAGAGGCGGCCGACGAGCGGCAACTTGTGCAGGCCCGGCGTCCGGTCCTCGGTAATCTGCGTGCTGGCCTCGTTGATGCCGCCGATGACGGTCGTGCCCTGGTCGGCGACGAGCACGCGGGTGGTCACGCGCTGCGTGTTGATCGAGCGGTTGCCGTTCAGCTCGACCTGGCCGGGCGACCCGTTGTCGACGTCCACGTCGAGAATCACCGTGTTGGCCTCGGTGATGCGCGGCGTCACGTTGAGCGTCAGCGCCGCGGTCTTGAACTGCACCTGCGGGATCGGCTGGATGACCGACACGCCGTCTCCCAGGGGAGGAGCGGTCAGCGTGGTGTAGGGGATCTCCTGGCCGCGGGTGATCGTCGCCTTGACGTTGTTCTGCGTCACCACGCGCGGCCGCAGCATGATGTTCACGCGGCCCTGGGTTTCGAGCGCGGAGAGCGCCACGTCGAGGTTGAAGGCACCGTTGACGCTTCCGAGCTTGATGAAGGCGTTGTCGGCGCTGGAGTTGATCGCCCCGGCGACCCCGCCGCTCGCGATGGAGTTCGGGAACGCCATGGTCGTCGTGTTGCCGAGCTCGGGCGTCATGCTGCCGCCAAAGCCCCACAGCAGCCCGAGTTCGCGCGCCGCCGTCTTCGTCGTGCGGACGATGCGGGCCTCGATTTCGACCTGCGCCTGCGGACGATCGAGCTCGGCGATCAGCTTCTCGGCCTTCGCGAGCCCCTCGGGGATGTCATAGAGGATCAGCGTGTTGGTGTTGGCGTCGACCTCGACGTCGCCGAAGTTGGTGAGGCCGGTCCGCTTGACCAGATCCGACAGATCCTTGGCGTTGGCATAGCTCAGGCGAACCGTGCGGTACTCCTTCTTGGAGACCGCCAGCTCACGCAGCCGTTCCTCGGCCTGCTTGCGGCGATCGGCGGCCTCGGTCGAGAAGGTCGACATCGGCGCGATACGGACGATGGTGCCGTCGACGCTGTAGGCCAGTTGATTGGCGCGCAGGATCATCTCGAGCGCCTGGTCCCACGGCACGTCGCGCAGCGTCACGTCGACGGTGCCCTTCACTCCGGGGTCGATCACGAGGTTCAGGCCCGTGACCTCGGCGAACGTGCGCAGCACCGCGCGCAGGTCGACGCCCTGGAAGTCGAGCGAGATCGGATGCCCGGTGTATCGCCCGTCACTCATGCCCTGGCCGATTGCCGGCGGGGGCAGCGCGGGCGCGGCAGTCGGCGCCGGTGTCGCCGGCACCGGCGGCGTCGCGGTCGTGCGCGACGTGGCAACCTGCGGAGCGGCCTTCGGGGCGGTCTTCGAAGCGGCCTTCGCGGCTGCAGC
>JAEYZV010000502.1 GCA_023427865.1 Acidobacteriota bacterium | reverse complement strand
CCCCCGCGGTGGGGGGTCCGCCGCGGGCGTCGGCGATTTCGGCGAGCAGTTGCTCGTACTCCTCCGCCTCGAGGGCTTGCATCGCGCCCCGGAACATCAGCACGGCCACCACGGCGAGCACGGCGAGCACGCCCCACGCGACGTTCTGCGGCGCGGCCGTCGGCCGCGTCATCGCGGCCGGCCCCACCGCGATCATCGAGCCCGCGACCCACAGCACCAGCACGCCGGACTCGAGCAGCCAGAACCACCGCAGCAGGCGTCGCTGCCGGACACGCGCCACGGTCGCTGCCGCGAGCAACGCGAAGACGGGTCCGTTGAGTGAGCACCACGCGCGCAGCTGCCACATGAGTGCCAGCCGCGGCGAGTAGCCGCCCTGCCGCCTGAAGTACGCCTGCACCGACGACAGCTCGCCGTTGGTGAGCAGGTACGGCGGGTAGTCCGGGGCGAACCCGGACGCCTGCTGCGGGCCAAGCATCACCCTGCGGCTGTCCACGGGCAGGACGTAGCCGAGCCACACGTACAGCACCAGGGCGAGCAGCACGCCGAGGCCGGCGCAGATCCACGCCGCACGGGCCCGCGTGGCCGCTGACTCGCGCCGCAACGCCGCTGCCGCAGCCAACGACAGCCCCACCAACGCCGCCGACGCGTACGATGCCCAGTACGGCACCAGGAGGGCGTGGACGTGCGGCCTCAGCGGCGGTGGCGACCCGCGCTGCACGCCCGCGAGAAAACCCGGGATCGCTCCAAGCGTGAGCAGCCAGGCGCCAACCGCGACGCCGACGACGACCTTGACGGCGAACATCGCTGGTGGGCGCCACGAGTGGGTCGTCGGCGCCGGGAGCGGCGCGGGCGCAGCGTCGTGCGGCATATGCGATGAGTGCCCGCATGCTAGCAGACCTTCGCAGCCGCGCACCCTGCCTGGCCGACGCCCACGTCGGCGCTCAGCGAGGCGTCGGCGAATCGAGACGCGACAGGCGCTCGCGCAGCATGCGCGTGAACGCCTCCCGATCGCCGGGCGAGACGGACGGCGCTGCCGTCACCTCCAGGCCGAGCTGCACCACCGCGCGTGCCTCGTCCCTGCGGCCTGCACCTTCAAGGATCTCGCTGAGCGAGTCGTAGGCATTGGGCGACGTGGGGTACATCGCCACGACTTCGGACAGCAGCGCGACGGCGAGATCGAACTCGTTGGCACGGAAGAGGCGGTAGCCAAGCCCGTTCAGCACCCGCTCCTCGAACAACAGCGCCTTCGGGTCACGCGCGCGATCGGCCCGGAAGTCGCGGAGCGCCGCCTCGGCGCCATCATTCCGGAGTCGATTGCCGAAGTCCTCGGCGGTCATCGCCGGCGCGATCGCCGGCAGCACGCGCATCGTGACGAGCCCCTCCGGCACGCCGTTGGCTTCAGGGCGGGCCTCGAGAAAGGCGAGGGCGGCAGCATCCTTCTTCACGTGCGCATCGAAGAACGCACGCACGTAGCGGTTCGTCGTCTCGAAGGCCCGACGCGTGCGCGTCGCCTGCGACCCGCGAAGGCTCGGCATCAGGCTGGCGAGCATGCCCTCGGTCGCGAAGTCGCCATGGGTAAGACCCGGCGCGTCCACGAGGTAGTGGTACCGCGTCGAGTGACGCATGGCCTCGAAGTCCCCACGGCGGTTCTCGTGGCGACTGAGGGGCACGCCGTACGTGTGCAGGAATGGCGCGCGAAGGGCAGCCACGTCGTAGCCCCAGCCCCGGTGCAACGGCCACATCATGCGGTCGTCGAAGATGGCGCTCTCGAGGTCGCACACCGCCATGACGTCGGGGTGCCGCATCGCGAGCAGGATCTGGGAGAAGCCGGCGCCGCTGAAGCCGAGCGCGCCGAGCGCGACCGGATCCACGTGGGGCAGCGTCCTCCGCAACTGCGCGATCGCAAACTCCATGTCGCGGACCCCGAGCTCGAGACCTCGCCCCGCATCGGTCTCGCCGGGATCGCGACCCGACACGTAAGCGAGCACGTACCCGTGGCTCGCAAGGTGTTCGTTCGTGATGGTCGTCGCGAACGGGCGCAGGTGACCGACGATCAGCGGAAACGGCCCAGGCGCCGGAGACGCGTCACGCACGGCCAGCAGCGGTTCGCGGAGCAACGCATCGAAGCTCGCGTCCTCGAGCGTGCCGTAGGCCGACAGCATTCTGCGAAGCATGGCGACGTGTTCCGCGCGCTGCGCTTCCAGGCCGGCGGGCGCCGCAGGCGGCAGATGGGCCATGAGGTAGTCGGTCAGCGACATCGGCCGGCTCGCCGCACCGACGGCCGGGTACCACACGTCGACGGTGACCGTACGCGCACGTTCCTGGACCGGCACCGGGCGCCCGTCCCGGTACCCCGGCGCCTCGGGACGCGCGTCGTCACGCAGCACGAGGCGGGTGAAGCCGACCGGATGCGGACCCGGCGGCATGTCGCCGTGCAACTTCGAGGCGCGCCGTTCGACATCGGCGAGCGCAGAGGGTACGGCTGCGGTGGTACATACCGCCACCGTGAGGAGCAGGGACGTCGCGCGCATCGGGACCTCCTGATCGTGTGTCGCGGAATGCAGGGATCAGCTTCCACTCGGCCGGCGCATCGACGCCAGCAGCACGGGACGAAACGGAGCCCGGCGGCCGCCGCTCAGCGGGTGCGGTCCCGGGCGGGCTGCGTGACCGCGGCATCGAGCCGGGCGGCGAGCGCGGGAAAGCCGTCTGTCGGCCCACCCCAGCGCAGTTGCTCGACGTCGTCGAAGAGCGGGAGGTCGGTGCGGAGAGTGGCGAGCGTCCGGAACAGGTACGCAAGGTCGCGGTGCGCGGCGAGCGTGCGCGCCAGTCCCGCGGGATTGGCGGCGTTCACCACCCACTCGCGGTGATCGACGGGAATCGCCTCGAGATGCGCGTAGTGTGCGAGCACGATGGCTGCCGACTTCGCGCCCCAGCCGCGGATGCCGGGATAGCCGTCCGCGGCATCGCCGACGAGGGCGAGGTAGTCGGGGATGGACGCGGGGCCGACCCCGAATTTCGCACGGACCGCCGCCTCGTCGAGTGTCGTCCGCGTCCGCCGATGGACCTGGACCACGCGGGTGCCGCGCACGCACTGGGCAAGGTCCTTGTCGGGCGTGCAGATCGCCACCTGCTCGACCCGGTCATCGGCCGAGGCCAGTGCCGCGGCAGAGGCGAGCGCGTCATCGGCCTCCACCTCGACCATCGGCCACAGCGCGATGCCGGCCGACGTGAGGGCCTCTTCGAGGAGCGGGAACTGCGCCTGGAGATCGGGCGGAATCCCGGCGCCGGTCTTGTAACCGGGCCAGAGATCGTTGCGGAAGGACTCGATGACGTGATCGGTGGCGACGCCGACGTGTGTGGCGCCCTGCCTGATCATCGCGAGCACCGAATGCAGGACGCCCCGGACCGCGGCGACCTCCCGGCCGTCCTCGTCGCGCGCCGGTGGGACGGCGTAGTAGTGACGGAAGAGCTCGTACGTGCCGTCGACGAGGTGGACGATCATGCCGAGCCCCGAGCCGTCCGCGCAGGCTGCGGGCTGCGGGCTGCAGCCGCCGAGTGGTCGAACGAGGCGTCGCGCGCGGCACTGGCCGGGCCGCGAGCTCCCGGCGCGCCGGCAACTCTGCAGCGGCCGTGAATGCTAGCCTGCTCTGAACGATGGGCAGAAATGGTGTCGTGCTCTCGGTGGGGCGAATCATCGCCGACCGGATCCGCGTCGAACCGGCCGAAGCCTACGCAATGCTCGAGCAGGTGTGGCATCGCCTCCGCGACAGCCGCGACGGCGACGGCGCCGTGTTGCCGCTCCCGGCCCTCGACGAGATGGGGATCACGGCGTTCGGCGACTTCGAGATGCGCAGGAGTCGCAGGCACGTGCTCCGCAGTGTACGCCCCCCGCACGTCCTCACCCACGAGCTGGCCTCGCTGCTGCTGCGATTGCTCTCGTCCGGGCGAGAGGGGCCTGGGGCGGCGCCGCAGGCCTGCGTGGACGTCGCCCGCCGCGGCCTCACCGCCGCGAACCCGTTGGCCCGCCCGATCGTCACGCCGGAGGCGTTCCTGCGCGCGCTCGAAACGTTC
>JAEYZV010000284.1 GCA_023427865.1 Acidobacteriota bacterium | reverse complement strand
GGTACTGGGACACCGGCAACGGCGACACCGGCAACACCGGGCCGCACCAGCTCGACATCGCCCGCTGGGGCCTCGCCAAGCAGGAACACCCGGAGTCGGTCTACTCGGCGGGCGGCATCTACGGGTTCCGCAAGGAGCCTGGCACGCCGACGCCGGGCCGGCGCGTGTACGGCGACGTCGAGGCGTACGGACACGACATGACGAGCCAGGAAACGCCGAACACGCAGACGGCGACGTACACGTACGCCGATGGCACGCTGCTCGAGATGGAGACGCGCGGCCGTTACACCAACCACGAAGGCAGCCAGGGCCAGGAAGTCGGCAACCTGTTCTTCGGCAGCGAAGGCTGGCTGGAGATCAGCGGCGACACGTGGAAGGCGTTCCGGCGTCGCGAACGCGAGCCGTTCGCAGGCTCGAAGGAAGGCACGGCGCGCGGCAGCCACTGGGCCAACTTCATCGATGCCCTCCGGTCCGGTAAGGACGCCGATCTGCACGGCGACATCGTCGAGGGCCATCTCTCGACGACGCTCTGCCACCTGGCGAACATCTCGTACCGGGTCGGTCGGTCGCTGAAGTTCGACGGCGCCAACGAACGGTTCCTCGACGCGCCGGACGCCGACGCCCTTCTCACGCGGGAGTACCGCGCGCCCTACGTCCTTCGCGAGGTGTAGGCCCGGGTCATCGCGTCGAGGCGATGTGCGGTGCCAGCGCCTCGGCCAGGGCGTCGTCACCCGAGGGCTGCTGGACGTCCCGGAAGAGGAACCAGCGCTCCTCGTGGGTGGCGGCGCCGCCTGGCGCGAGCACGACGAGCGGACCGAGCGTCTCGAGCTCGATGAAGGCACCCGCCGTATATGCTTCGGTGTTCACGCCGAAGTCCGGGTAGCGTGCCGCGTCCTCCCAGCCGTATCGCTTCACGAACAACTGATCCTTCAGATGGTAGGCCGCCCACCCCTGACGGTTGGCGATGCCGACCTTCTGCGATCCGGCGCGCGCGGCATCGGTGCGCAGGCGCACGAACTTCGGGCCGATCTGCCAACGCGGGTCCGACAGGTCCGTGTATGCCCACAGCGTCATCGCCCGCACGGGCAACAACGCATCGTCGTGGGACGCGTACGGCTCCTGCGGCACGATCACCGTGCCGCCGGTCGCCATGATCGTCAGCGCCCACGGTGACACCTCGACGTCCCACAGGTTGCGGTTGACCAGCCGATGCCCGACGACGACGCCGGTCCCCTTCTCGGCGAGCGTGACGGTGAGGATTTTCTCGATGCCGGTCCTCGGCTCGACCTGCTGCGTCAGCGTGACCGTGCGGCCTGCCACCTGGACGTCGACCGGGTCATTGTCGGGCGAATAGCTGCGCGGCATGTGCTCGGGCGCCGTCCAGAGGCGGTGGCCACCCCACGGCTTCCAGGTGCCGAGTTCCGTGTTCACGCTGTCGTTCGGCACCCAGCCGAGCAGGTTGTCGCCGCCGATGAACCCGTAGCGCACGATCCGCGGCCCGATCGCTGTGGCAACGAGCACCTCCACCTCGCCGTTGGCCAGGCGCACGCATTGCCCCTGGTCCGGACACGCCACGCGTTGCACGGTCACCTCCCCGAACGTAGGTGCCGTGAGGGCGAGCCACACGGCGGTCACACCGAATCCTGTGCGCACCATGCGCGGCATCTTACATGCCGCGCGCCCGTCACGCTCTCGCGCACCGACCTTCGGTTCTTCCGCGTCCGACTTCCGTTTTCCGCCTGGCAAGGCCCGGCGGCTACATTCCTCCCACTTGGTCGCCGGTATGATCCGAACCGTGACCGAGCCGTCCGACATCGCCGTCGCCGTCGCCGCGCTGCAGGCGGGTCAGGTCGTCGGCCTGCCGACCGAAACCGTTTACGGCCTCGCCGCGGACGCCTCCAACACCGAGGCGGTGGCCCGCATCTTCGCGATCAAGGGTCGCCCCGCCACCCACCCGGTGATCGTGCACGTCTCGGGCGCCGACCAGGTGCTGCACTGGGCACGTGAGTTTCCTCCGGTTGCACAGGCGCTCGCGCGGCGATTCTGGCCGGGCCCCCTCACGCTCGTCCTCCCGCGCGCAGCCTGGGTCCCCCTGGAGGTGACGGGCGGCCAGGACACCATCGCCCTGCGCGTGCCGTCGCACCCGATCGCCCTCGCTGTGCTGCGCGCGTTCGGCGGCGGGCTCGCCGCACCGTCGGCCAATCGATACGGACACGTCAGCCCGACCACGGCCGCACACGTGCGCGAGGACCTTGGCGAGGCCGTGGCGCTGGTGCTCGATGGCGGGCCGTCGGACATCGGCCTCGAGTCCACGATCGTCGCCTGCCTCGACGGGACGGTCCGCGTGCTGCGGCCCGGCCGCATCACGGGTGCCGAGATTGCGACGATCACGGGGCCACTCACCGCGGGGAACGCCTCCACTCCTCGGGTGCCTGGCAGCGTGGCGTCGCACTACGCCCCGCGGACACCGGTTCGGCTCGTCCCGGCATCGGAGATCGACGCGGCGCTGAGACAGTACGGGAGGCAGGGCTTACGGGTCGCGGTGCTCGCGCCGGCGCCGGCAAGGCCGCCGGAGGACGTGACGTGGATCGCCGCGTCCCCGGATCCGGCGGCCTACGCGCACCACCTGTACGCGAACCTGCGAGCGCTCGACCGCGCTGGCGCGGACGCGATCGTGATTGCGAGCCCTCCCGACACGCCGGACTGGCACGCCATCCGCGACCGGCTCACGCGCGCCGCCGCCGGCTGACGCGGCCGTCGCGTCCTGCAGATCGTCGGGGCGGTTGCCGATTGCCCCAGTGACGCGATGTCCTTCCCTCCGTGCCTGGTCGCATGGCGTGACCGCGCCGCCCGGTACGGCCTGGTGGTGGCTGCCATCCTCACATGGCTGCTCGCGGCGGCACCGGCGGTCCACGCCCTCGATCCGGGCCGCCAACTGTCGCAGTACGTGCGCAAGACGTGGGATGCGGGCGAAGGACTGCTGCAGAACACGCTGCAGGTCGTGCTGCAGACACGCGACGGGTACATCTGGGCGGGCACCGAGTCCGGGCTCGTCCGCTTCGACGGCGGCCGCTTCACGACCTTCGATCGCCACAACACGCCGGCCCTGCGCGACCACATGATTCGGGCGCTCGCCGAGGGCCCTGACGGCACGCTCTGGATCGGCACGCATCCCGGCGGGCTGGTCCGGTACCGCGACGGCGTGTTCTCGCGCTTCGGCCGCGAGCAGGGCCTGCCCGACAACCCCGTCTACACGCTGCACGTCGACCGCCAGGGACGCCTCTGGGTGGGCACCTTCGGCGCGGGCCTGGCGTACTGGACGGGCGACCGTTTCGCGTTGATCGGCACACGCGACGGGCTGCCGCGCGAGCACGTGCGGGCCGTGTTCGAGGACAGCGCCGGCGCCATGTGGGTGGGCACCGACGGTGGCGGCCTCACACGCGTGGTCGATGGCCGCGTCGAGCGGGGCCATCCGATCCCGGAACTGTCGTCGAAGGTGATCTGGACGATCGCCCAGGATCGTCAGGGTGCGATGTGGTTCGGGACGTACGCCGACGGGCTGTACCGCTGGGGCGACGGGCGCCTGTCCCACTTCGACTCGCGCGACGGGCTGCCGTCCGACAACGTGTGGGCCTTGCACGAGGATCGGGACGGCAACATGTGGATCGGCACCAGTGCCGGCCTCGCACGCCTCACGAACGGCCGCTTCGCCGTTGCCCCGCCGGGCGAGAGCGAATGGCGGATGGCCGTGCGCAGCTTCCACGAGGACCGCGACGGCGCGTTGTGGGTCGGCGGCTTCGGCACGGGACTGATGCGCCTCACCGACGGCGTGTTCACGTCGTTCGGCACGTCGGAGGGCCTGCGTTCCGACCGGGTGTTCGGCCTGCACCAGTCGCCCGACGGTGCCGTGTGGATCGGCAGCGACGGAGGCGGGCTGAGCCGGCTCGACGCGGATGGCACGGTGGAGGCGTTCACGCGCGAGGAGGGATTGCCGACAAACAGCGTCTGGACCCTCACGACCGCGCCCGACGGCAGCCTGTGGGCGGGAACGGAAGCAGGTCTCTGCACGCGCACGCCGACGGGGTGGCGCACCTACACGCCACGTGACGGTCTGTCGGAAACCCGGGTCTGGGCCGTGACCTTCCTGCGCGACGCGACCATGCTCGTGGGCACCTTCTCCGGACTCGACCGCCGGGTGGGCGAGCGATTCGAGCCGCTCGTGCCGGGCAGCCAGGCCTTCGCGACCGGCGTCCGATGGATTCACGAGGACCGGCGAGGCGACGTGTGGGTCGCGATAAACCGCGGAGGGCTCGCCCGTCGATCGCCCGACGGCACGCTGCGGATCTTCACCGTAGCCGACGGGCTGCCGAGCGACGAGGTTCTCTCGATCCACGAGGACGTCGACGGCGCCCTGTGGGTGGGCACGCGCGGTGGCCTCGCCCTCGTGCGCGATGAACGCCCGATCGCCTTCACGCCCGCGCACGGCCTCCCGGAAGACGCGGTCGTCGCGGCGCTCGTCGACGATCAGCGCCGCCTCTGGGCTTCGAGCGAGCGCGGCATCTTCCACGTGCCGGTGCGCGAACTGCTCGAGGTCGCGCGTGGGGCACGCCCCCGCGCCGCCCCCATCTTCTACCACCAGCCGGACGGGGTACGCAGCGACGAAGGGACCGCCGGGGCCCAGGGCACCGCGATGCGCGATCGCGGCGGACGCCTGTGGTTTGCGACGCTCAAGGGCGTGGCCACGGTGACCCCGGCCCGCGTGCGGCACCAGGACATCGCGCTCAGCGTGCACATCGAGAAGGTGTCGCTCGACGGACAGGGCACCGCCGTGCCGGTGCCGTCCAGTGGGGGTCGCGTCCGTGTTCCGACGGGATCCCGGGCCATCTCGATCGACTACACGACGCTGACCCTCTCGGAGGCACACCGCGCGACGTTCGAGTACCGGCTGCTGGGGGTCGACGACAACTGGGTGTCGGCAGGCACACGCCGTGTCGCGTACTACACGTGGCTGCCGGCGGGCGCCCTGCGATTCGAGGTCCGGGCGCTCAACCGCCAGGGACATGCACTGATGGCGCCGACCGCGATGATCGTCGACGTGCAGCCGTTCTTCTACGAGACGTGGCCGTTCCGCGGCCTCGTGCTGACGATGGTGGCCGGACTGGCCGGCCTCGCCGTGCGTTCGCGCACCGCCGCACTGCGCGCCCGACAGCGCGATCTGGAACGACTCGTCGACCTCCGCACACGGGACCTGACGCAGGCCAAGCAGAAGGCCGAAGAAGCCAGTCAGGCCAAAGGGCAGTTTCTCGCCAACATGAGTCACGAGATCCGCACCCCGATGAACGGCATCATCGGCATGACCGATCTCGCTCTCGACGCCGACCTGCCCGACGAGGCGCGCCAGCATCTCGAAGTGGTCCGCGACTCGTCGCAGGCGCTGCTGCGCGTCATCAACGACATCCTGGATTTCTCGAAGATCGAGGCCGGCAAGCTCGAGATCTGCCCGACGACCACGAACCTCCGCGAGTGCGTGGACAACGTCATGCGGACCCTCGCCTTCAAGGCCGAGCACAAGGGCCTCCGGTTCGAGGCGGCGATCGCGCCCGACGTGCCCCTCTCCGTCATCGCCGATGGCGATCGCCTCCGGCAGGTACTCCTCAACCTCCTGGACAACGCCTTGAAGTTCACGAGCGACGGCTCGGTGCGCCTCGACGTCCAGCGAGACGCCGGGCACGATACCGAGGCGCTGTCGTTCATCGTGACCGACACCGGCATCGGCATCGCACCTGCCAAGCAGGCGGCCATCTTCGAAGCGTTCACGCAGGCCGACGGATCCACGACGCGCCTCTATGGAGGCACCGGTCTCGGCCTGTCGATCTCCAGCCGCCTCGTGCAGATGATGGGAGGGCGGATCAGCGTCGACAGCACGCCCGGCGTCGTGACGATCTTCCGGTTCACCATTCCTGTGACGGTGGCGGCCGACGATGCCGACGATGCGCCCTCACGAACCACCATCGGCGGCACCGCCTGCGAGGCGGGCGTGCTGCGCGTCCTGATCGCCGAGGACAATCCCGTGAACCAGCGTATCGCCCACGCAGCGCTCACGCGCGCAGGGCACGACGTGACGGTCGTCGCCGACGGTTACGCCGCGCTCGCAGCCATCGACCGCGAGTCGTTCGACGTCGTGTTGATGGACCTGCAGATGCCACACATGTCCGGCTTCGAAGCCACCGCAGCCATCCGCCGGCGTGAGGCCCAACTCGGGCTCGCGCGACTCCCCGTGCTGGCGATGACGGCGCACGCCATGGCCAGCGACGCGCAACGCTGCCTCGAGGCCGGCATGGACGGCCATATCGCCAAGCCGATCCAGGTCAAGGCGCTCGCAGCCATCGTCAGCGCGCACGTCATGCGGCAGCGGACGGCCACGGCCGCCCCTGCTCTCGTGCCCGACGCCTGAGGGAACGGCTTCGGCCCTGGCACGTGGACCTGCCCTTGGGGGCTGGGCCCGGGTTCCGGAAGGTGAACGGCATCGGGCACGGGAACTTCTGCCGGCCAAATGCGTCTTGCATCGATATATCGCATTCGGATATATCGATGACCGTGTCCCGCTCCGTCCCCGACGTCGCCCCGCTGCTGCCGCTGCCGCCCGCGGTATTCCACATCCTCGTGTCGCTCGCCACGCGTGACGCGCACGGCTACGCCATCATGCAGGAAGTGGCCGAGCGCGCTGGCGTCCGCCTCGGCCCCGGCACGCTGTACACGACCATCCGGCGACTGCTCGACCAGGGTCTCATCGAGGAACTGCGCGTCACGCCGAGGGGCGAGACCGACGACCCCAGGCGTCGCTACTACCACCTCACGCCGTACGGACGTGCCGCGGCCCGGGCCGAAGCAGCGCGTCTGGCCGACCTCGTCCGACAGGCGCGAACGATGGGGATCACGTGATGGGCACCAGCGAGCGCGCATACCGGGTGCTGCTGCACCTCTACCCGTCGGCGTTCCGCACCGAGTACGGCGACGAGATGGCCTCCGACTTTGCGGCGCGCCTGCGCGACGAATCCGCGTGGCGCGTCTGGCCGCGGACCATCGTCGAGACGGTGTGGACGGCGGCGCGCGAGCACGCCGACGTGACGCGCCGCGACGTGCGGGTTGCCGCGCGCGGCCTGTCACGCACGCCGACGCTTGCGATCGTTGTCGTCCTGGTGATCGCCCTCGGCATCGGCAGTTCGACCGCGGTATACACGGTGGTGCGGCACATCCTGTGGGAGCCGCTCCCCTTCGCGGCTCCGGAGCGGCTCGTCGTGGTCCTGCAGGATGGACGCGGACCGGTGGCGCCGGCCACGCTCGAGGATCTGCGGGCCGAGGCAGGCTCGCTGGCCGCGGTCGCGGGCGCCGAACTCTGGGGGCCCACCTGGACCGGGGCGGCGCACCCGGAACGGCTAACCGGCATGCACGTCACGCCGAACCTGTTCGATGTGCTCGGCGTGCCGGCGGCGATCGGCCGCACGCCGACGCCAGGCGACACGCGCGTGCTCGTGATCAGCCACCGACTCTGGCAAGAACGCTTCGGTGGCGACCGAGCGGTCGTCGGACGGGAACTCGTGCTCGAGGGCGAGCGACACACGATCATCGGCGTGATGCCGCCCACGTTCGTGTTCTCCCCCTTCTGGGCACGCGCAGAGGCGTGGGGGGTCGAGGACCTGTCGGCTCGCCGCAACGATCGGCGGGGCGCGTCGTGGCGCGTGTTCGCGCGCCTGCGCGGGGACGCCTCCGTCGCGGCCGCGCGCCAGGACGTCGCGGCACTGTCGTCGCGACTGGCGCAGCGTCACCCACAGGCGCATCGCGACCTGCGCCTGCAGGTGGCTTCGCTGCAGGACCGCGTGACCGGCGACGTACGTCCGCTCCCCTGGACGCTGCTCGTGGCCGTCGGCTGCGTGCTGCTCGTCACGTGCGCGAACGTCGCCAGCCTCCTGCTCGCCCGAGCGGGTCAGCGCCAGCAGGAGATGGCCGTGCGCAGCGCGCTCGGCGGACGGAGCGGCGTCATCACGCGACAACTGCTCACCGAAAGCCTCCTGCTCGCGGGCGCAGGCGCGGCACTCGGGCTCGCGCTCGCCGCGTGGCTCGTCTCGATCGTCCCCTCGCTGACGCCGCTGGGGTTGCCTCGGCTGGACACGGTGGCCGTCGATGGGCGGATGCTCCTGGTCGCCGCAACGACGAGCCTGTGTACGGGCGTGCTCTTCGGGCTCGCGCCGGTCTGGTCGGTGCGGCGCGCCATTCGTCTTGGCACCCGCGGCAGCACCGATTCGCGCGGCACTCGCCGCCTGCGCGCCGGATTCGTGATCGGCGAGGTCGTCGTGGCCATCGTGCTCGTCGTCGGCGCCGGGCTCCTCGTCCGCAGCTTCCAGCGCCTGATCGCGATCGATCCGGGCTTCCGTCCGGACGGGGTGCTGGCCGTCGAGATTTCGGCAGCCTCGTCGTCCACGTGGCGTCACGATCGGGGGCCGCTGTTCCGCCAGGTCGTCGACCGCGTGCGCGCAGTGCCGGGCGTCACGTCCGCGTCGGTCGTCAACCACGCGCCGATCGTCGGCGATGCGTGGGGCGTGCAGGTGCGGCTCGCCGACACGGCCGGTGGCGACGGCCTGCGCGCGGTGTGGCGTGTATCAGGACCCGGCGTGTTCGACACGCTGCGAATCCCGTTGCTTCGAGGTCGCGGGTTCGCCGACAGTGACGTCCTCGAGGCGCCCGGCGTCGTCGTGGTCAACGACGCGTTCGTGCGTGCCTACATGCCACCGGGAGAAACGGTGGGCCGACGGCTCACCGAGTCCAATGACGCCGAGGTGCCGCAGTGGCGCACGATCGTCGGCGTCATCGCAGACGTGCGACAGCAGGACTGGGCGAGCGCGGCCGAGCCGGAAATCCACGTGCCACTGGCGCAGACGCCGTCGTACCTGACAGACCGACGCCCGCACGTGTCGATGATGACGCTGGTTGCGCGCGGGCGCGACGACAACGCCGCGCAACTGGCGCCGCGCGTCGTCGCTGCCATCCGCGACGTCGACGGCGATCTCGCCCTGTCGACCCCGGTCGCGCTCGATGACGCCGTCGACCGGCAGATCTGGCGACCGCGGTTCGCGGGCCTGCTCATGTCGGCGTTCGGGCTGCTGGCGATGCTGCTCGCGGCAACCGGGGTGTATGGGGTGATCGTGCACGACGTGCAGCGCCGCGCCCGCGAGATTGGCATACGGCTGGCGCTCGGCGGGTCGCCGCGCGCCGTGCGCGGTCTGCTGATCCGGCGCGGCATGTGGCTGGTGGGCCATGGCGTGATCGCCGGGCTTGGCGTGGCGTGGGTGGCCAGCGCCCGCATCGAACATCTCCTGTTCGACGTGCCGGCACGCGACGTCGCGGTGTTCGGGGCATCCGCGACGCTGTTCCTTGCCGTGGGCTGGGCAGCGAGCAGCATCCCGGCGTGGCGCGCCACCCGCGCCGATGCCGCGCGCTCGCTGCGCAGCGACCAGGCGTAGCCGCGCCGACCTGACGAAGCGGAGCGTGCGTGCGCGCCGAACAGGGCCCGGCGGCTACGTACAGCTGGCGTGGCGCCGAATGTTCCCTGTGAGTCCGCCCGCTGAGAGCGGCGGCAACGTGGCCGCCGCGTCTGTGGCTCACCGCGTCCTAGCCACCGCGTCCTAGCCACCCCTCGTAACCACCGCTCGTAACCACCGCGTCGTAGCCGCCGGGCCTCGCCCGGCGGGTAGTGCCGGTCTCGAGACTCCGCGCGCCCTTCGGCGCCACTACGCGAACAGGGTCCGCGGGTCGGTCTCGGCGTCGAGCAGGCGCCCACCTTCGTAGGTGTAGTGCAGCGCGCCGTTGCGCCACACCCGCAGGCGGTAAATCGTGGCAAACAGGTAATCCGGCGCCGCGCCACCCTGCCCACCGACGACTTCTCCGCCGCGGCGGACGTTGTCCTGCATCCACGCCGGCACGAGCAGGTGATAGGGATTGCGCTGCACCTCGCCGACGTGAAACGAGAGCGCGGCCATCATCTCCGCGAGATCGTGCACGCTCGATTCGACCATCAGGTTGGGCGTCGACATCGCCCCCCAGAACTCGGTCTCGACGACGTGACACGTGAAGTCGGGGCCGAGTGTCGCCAGCGCATCCATCAGCAGGTGGTGCGTGCCGATGTGTGAACTGTTCCAGTCGGTCTCGTGCGGAAAGAAGACGACCGACGGCCGGTGCTCGTCGAGGATCCGGGCGATGACCTCGACGCCGACGGCCCAGTGCGCGGGATCGCTCGCCCTGGTCTGCGCGTTGACCTTCTCGAGCCCACCCGGAATCGTCTGGACCAGGTCGAATCCCAGGTACTCGCAAGCGGCGGCCAACTCGTCCCACCGCCCCTGTTGGCGCGCCTTGTTGCTGCCCTGGGTGACCGCGACGTTGACCACCCGGTAGCCGGACTCGTGCAGGAGGCGCAGGGCGAGCCCGCCGATGATGCACTCATCGTCGGGATGCGGCGAGAAGATCAGCGCCCGCGGCGCGTCGGGGGCCACGGGGGGCCGGGGCCGGGGCTCGAGGCCGCCGAGCGGCAACTGCTTGCCGTCGCGCACGAGCTGGGCGATGGACGCGACGTACGTGTGGTACGGGTTGGTGGCGGTCATCGTCCCACCTGCGGCAGGCTCGCGGCCGCAATCGCCTGGCCGTGCCGCTTGTCCTTCTCGGCGGCCACGGGCAGCGCGATGCGTGCGGCGAGCTCGGGGAACGCGACCTCCCCCACGCGGCGCGCGCCGCTGACGATGTCGTCGCCGCCCGGACCGGAGGTGACGCGGCCGAGCACGAGCACGTGCTCGATGTCGTAGAAATCGGCAAAGTGCGCCACACCGTAGCCGAGGTACGTGCCGATGGTGTCGTAGACCTGCCTGGCGCCGGCGTGCCCCTCGGCCCGCAGCTTCTGCACGACTTTCAGCTTGTCGGGCAGGCCCATCTCCGCCGGCGTTTCGATGCCCGCCAGCGGCGCCAG
>JAEYZV010000279.1 GCA_023427865.1 Acidobacteriota bacterium | reverse complement strand
TTCACCGACGTGTCCGACACCGCCGGGCCGGGGCTGCAGATCGAAAGGGTGAGCCGCGGCCTGGCGATCGGCGACCTCGACAACGACGGCGATCCGGACGTGGTCGTCAGCAACATGGACGAGCCGCCGACGCTGCTCGAGATCCGGCAGCAGACCGGACATCACTGGATCGGGCTGCAGGTGTCGTCGCCGACCGGCAACAGGTTCGCCATCGGTGCCCGCGTGACCGTGACGTCGGACGCCGGCAGGCAGGTCCGCGAGATCCGGTCAGGGAGCAGTTACCTGTCGCAGGGCGACCTGCGCGTGTTGGTCGGCCTCGGCAGGCAGGACGGCCCGGTGTCGGTGGAGGTGCGCAT
The DNA here is from genome assembly GCA_023427865.1 of Acidobacteriota bacterium. Taxonomy (GTDB): domain Bacteria; phylum Acidobacteriota; class Vicinamibacteria; order Vicinamibacterales; family Vicinamibacteraceae; genus Luteitalea. Next base: position 3,977 of record JAEYZV010000279.1, on the reverse strand, counting down.
GCCCGGCGGTGCGCGCTACCACTGGCAGGGGCTGCAGCCGGATCGCCTGCACGCCCTCCAACTGACTCCGGACGCCCTCGCCGCCCCTGTGAAGGACCCACAGTGAGCCGATCGCCCCGTCTACCCTCTCCGACGCGCCGGATGGCCCTGCCGCTCGCGATGGTCGCGGCCCTCGTCACCACCCCGGCCGCGCAGCAGCCGGCCGTGCGCACGTTCCAGCCTCCGCTCGCGACACCTGAGACGCTGGAGCCGTATCTGACGCACCTCGAACCGGGAAAGGACGCGTTTCCGCTGGAACGCGACGCGCAGGCCATCGAGGCCCGTCTGGCGGAGATAGGCGCGTGGTTGAAGTCCGCCGCCGGCCAACCGGCAGGGCCCGCCCCCGGTGGGCGGCCGCCCGCGTCGTCGGTCCCCGACGTGTTCTCGACGGCGTTCAAGGGCGCACGGTTGCGTCCTGTGGCGACCGGCGGCGATCGGGAGCGCCCCGGCCCGATCGTGGTCACGCGCGCCACGACGCTGCCCACCGCGCGCGATCTCGACGCCTCGGCCTTCGCTGACGAACTCCGACGGTTCGTGAGCGCGTCCGCGGCAGGACCGGCTGTGCCCGCCGGCCCTACGACGCCGGCTGCCGGACCGCGCGTGCTCGTCACCGAGTTCCTCGCGACGTCGATCGAGGCGTCCGGTGACGCGACGGTGACGACCGACGTGCGCTACGACATCGTGAGCGAAGCGGCACCGGGCGCCAGGACGCAGCAGGTCGGCACGTGGCGGATCGCGTGGCGGCGCGACGGAGCGCAGTGGCGCGCCACCGACTGGGTCGCCACGTCGCACGTCACGAGCCGCGCGACGCAGCCGTTGTTCACCGAGGTCACCTCGCAGAGCTTCGGCGCCATCCCCGCGTTCCGGGAGCAGCTGTCGCTGCCGCTCGACGAGTGGAGCGCAGTGCTCGATTCGGTGCTGACGCGTGATTCCAACGGCCATCACGGCATCGCCGTCGGCGACGCGGACGGCGACGGCCGCGACGACCTCTACATCGCGCAGCCGCACGGGCTGCCCAACCGCCTGTTCCGCGCCCTCGGGGACGGCACGTTCGAGGACATCACCGAGCGCGCGGGCGTCGGCCTGCTCGACGACACGGCGCAGCCGCTGCTGGTCGACATCGACAACGACGGCGACCAGGATCTCGTGCTCGCGACGAGCGTGCAGCCGCTGCTGCTCCTCAACGATGGACGCGGGCGCTTCTCGCTCGTGCCCGACGCCTTCGCGTTCGCGCGGCCGCTGCAGGGCGTACTCACCGGGATCAGCATGGCCGACTACGACCGCGACGGCTACCTCGATGCGTACCTGAGCGTCTACTCGTACTTCTTCGGCGCCGGCGTGGACAAGGCCGGCACGCCGATGCCGTACCACGACGCACGCAACGGCCCGCCAGGTGTGCTGTTCCGCAACGACGGCCGCGGACGCTTCGTCGACGTCACGCAGCAGACCGGCATCGACGAAAGCAACGATCGGTATCACTTCACCGCCGCGTGGGCCGACTACGACGAGGACGGCTGGCCGGATCTGCTGGTGGCCAACGACTTCGGCACGAAGAACCTGTACCGGAACCTCGGCCGGCAGGCGGACGGAGGTGTCCGGTTCGAGGACGTCACGGCAAGGGCCGGCGTGCTCGATCACGGCGCCGGCATGAGCGCCACGTTCCTCGACTACGACAACGACGGTCGGCTGGACATCTACACCGGCAACATGTGGACCGCCCCCGGGCAGCGCATCACCGGGGCCGCGGCGTTCATGCCCGACGCGCCGCCCGAGGTGCGCGAGCAGTACCGCCGGCACACGCGCGGCAATTCGCTCTTCCGGAACCGCGGCGACGGCACGTTCGAGGACACGACGGTCGCGGCGCATGCGGCGACGGGCGGCTGGGCCTGGGCCTCGGACGCCATCGACGTCGACAGCGACGGCTGGCACGACCTCTATGTCGCCAACGGCATGCTCACGCGCACCGCGAGCGAGGGCGACGACCTCGAGAGCTTCTTCTGGCGACAGGTCGTCGCGCGATCGCCGCTGACGCGCGTCAAGGGCACGCCCTACGACGAGGCATGGCGCGCGATCAACCTGCGGCTCGTCCGGGGGTCGATCGCGAGCCGCCAGCGCAACGTGCTGCTGCGCAACGACGGCCGTGGCGGCTTCGATGAGGTCGGCGGCGCGCTCGGTCTGGACCTCGATCAGGACGGCCGCGGGTTCGCTGTGCTCGACATCGACCGCGACGGCGATCAGGACCTCGTGGTGATGGCGGCGCGTCAGGCGCCGCACCTGCGGCTGTTCCGCAACGACCATCCGGCGCGACGCACGATCGCGCTGCGGCTGACCGGAACCAGGAGCAACCGCGATGCGATAGGCGCGCGCATCCGCATCGAGACCGACACGCTCCGCGGCGTCCGCATGGTGCACGCGGGGACCGGGTTCCTGTCGCAGCATTCCCGCGAGTTGATCGTCGGGCTCGGCGACAGCCGCGAGATCCGCTCGCTGGTCGTGGAATGGCCGTCGGGCGCGCGACAGGCGTTCACCGATGTGGCACTCGACACCCGGTACACGCTGACCGAAGGCGGCGCGCTCGTGCGCGAAGCCATCGAGCGCGGCCCGACGACGCCGCCCGGCGGCACGAGGCCGGATGGCACGCGGCGCGCTGCGCCGGAGTCGACGTGGATGTACGAGCCCTTCCCGGCGCCGGAGTTCGCCCAGGACGATGTCACGGGCGTGATGCGGTCGCTGACCGGGCTGAAGGGGCGCCCGTCCGTGCTGCTGTTCTGGCAGTCGGACGATCCGGCGTCGCGTGCCGCGCTCGACGCGCTCGCCGCAGGCAGCCGTCGCCTCGTCGATGCCGGGATCACGGCGCTGGCGATCTCCGTCGATCCCCCGGAGGCGGCCGCACGCGTGAAGGCCACCGCTCCTGCCGCCCTCCCGGTGATCCATGCCAACCGCGAGGTCGGCCTGAGCTGGGCCATCGCGCATCGCAGCATGTTCATGAACCGGCAGCCGCTGCGCCTGCCGACCACCATGCTTCTCGATCAGGAGGGCAACATCGTGCGCGTGTGGCGCGGTACCGTGGCCCCGGACACCATCGCTGCCGACGCCGCGGTGATCGACGTGCCACCCGACGCACGGCTCGCGCGGGCCCTGCCGTTCCCGGGCAGGTTCGTGGTGCCGCTGTCGCCGCGCAACTACCTTCCGTTCGGTCGCGAACTCCTCGATCAGGGGCTCGACGCCGCCGCCGTCGTCGCGTTCGAGCGAGCGGCGCGGGCAAGCCCGAGTGCGCCGACGCTCTATCGGCTGGGCACGCTGCTCGTGCGGAGTGGTCAGCCGGCACGGGCGCGCGCCGCGTTCGAGGGAGCCCTCGCGCTCGATCCCACGCTGGCCGAGGCCCACAACGATCTCGGGGCGCTCGTCGCGCAGGAGGGCAACCTGCCGGGTGCCATCGCGCGGTTCCGGCAGGCCCTGGCCGCGACGCCCGACTACCCGGACGCGCTGAACAATCTCGGCTACGCGCTCCTGCTCAGCGGGCAGGATGCCGAGGCGCGCGGCCTGTACGAACGCGCGCTCGCGTTGCAGCCGGACTTCCCGGAGGCACTCAACAACGTCGGCCTGTTGCTCGGGCGTGGTGGAGACCTCCCGGCTGCAGAGCGGTACTTCCGCGAGGCGCTCGCGCGCAGGGAGGCGTATGGCGAAGCGGCCAACAACCTGGCGCTCACGCTGGTCGCGCGTGGCGCTGCCGACGAGGCGTTGCGGCTGCTCGAGGCGCAGCTTGCGAAAGCGCCCGATTACGAAGGGACGTACGTGACGCTGGCCAAACTCCACCTCTCGGCGGGACGCACTGCCGAGGGGCTCCGGGTGCTCGAGCGGCTCCTGCAACGCAACCCGACGCACCCGCTCGCGCAACAGCTGGTACGGGAGTACCGGCCCCGCTGAGGAGCGGGCCG
>JAEYZV010000177.1 GCA_023427865.1 Acidobacteriota bacterium | reverse complement strand
AGGCGAGCGTGTCCACGAGCGCCCCCCGGCTCGTGTTGATCAGCACCACGCCCGGCTTCATCAGGGCGAACGCCGCGCCGTCGATCAGGTGGTGGGTCTGCGCCGTGAGTGGCACGTGCAGCGAGATGATGTCGGCCTCGCGGTAGAGCACACCGGGCTCGACGTACTGCACGCCGAGCTCGGCCTGCAGCGCGTCGTCTGGACGTGCATCGGTGGCGACCACGCGGCAGCCGAACCCGCCGGCAATGCGCGCGAGCACCCGTCCGATCTTGCCGGTGCCGACGATGCCGAACGTCTTGCCGTGGAGATCGAACCCGACGAGCCCTTCGAGCGAGAAGTTGGCTTCGCGGACGCGATTGTAGGCCCTGTGCACCTTGCGGTTGAGGGCGAGCACGAGGCACATCGCGAGCTCGGCGACCGCGTACGGGGAGTACTCGGGGACGCGCACGACGGGCAGGCCCAGCATGGCCGCCGCTTGCAGATCGACGTGGTTGAACCCGGCCGATCGCAACGCGAGCAGCCGGGCGCCGCCCTCGTGCAGGATCCGCAGGGCTTCGGCGTTCACTTCGTCGTTGACGAAGGAGCAGACCACCGGGGCGGCACCGGCGAGCGCGGCGGTCTGCTGCGTGAGCCGCGGCTCCAGGAACCGGAGCCGATGGTTGTGGGTCGCGTTGGCAGCCTCGAACGCATCACGGTCGTAGGCGCGGGTGTCGAAGACCGCGATGTCCATGGCCTCAGCGTACCCCGGGCCATCCGCGGCTGCCGATCCTCTACCGCGTCATCGTGCGACCGGTTCAGTCGGCGAACCCGGCGTACGCAGGGCCGTGCTGCGTGAAGCGCTCCTCGTCGAGCACGTCGCCGGTGTCGCCGCCATGGCGGCGCTCGGGCTGCGTCATCAACGCGTACACGAGCGAGAACGCACCAAGACCCGCCAGCAACCGACGATCGCGTGGCGGGGCGTTGCGCATCATCGCGGCCGTGGACAGCAGGCCCAATCCCATCGCCATGTCGCTGGCCAGGTGTGCGCGCATCGGAACCACCGGAATGGCGCCGCCCTCGTAGTCGGTCATGAGGCTCTGGGCGCCGGCCATCGCGGCCATGCCGTCGACGATGTGTCGCGTGGTCGCGGTCACGCCGAGTCGCCGTGCCGCGAGTGGCGCGGCAGTGCTGGTGAGGTAGTCGCCGACGGCGTGCACGTAGGTCGGAATCACTTGTGCGTTCATCGTGTGCTCCAGTCGCGCGCAGGGCGCGGATGCCGCCGGGTGTTGCAGCCTCGGTGCCAGCGCGGGTCGGCGCGCCGCCGCGCGACGGAGGCTGAGCCCGAGGCCTGACCGCGTCAAGTGGCTGGGCTTGCAGCGGGGCTGCGGCTGCGCCATGGTGTCTCCATTCAGGTCCATGCAGGCGGTCGGCACGACCGACACACGAGGAGGACGCGTGCACATCGGCATCATCGGCGGCGGGATGATCGGATCGACGATGGCGAGACTGTGGGTCGATGCGGGCCACCACGTGTGCATCGCCTCGCGGCACCCGGAGCAGCTTCAGCCACTGGCGGACGATCTCGGCCCCCGGGCCTCGGCAGGGATTCCGGCCGAGGCTGCGGCGTACGGCGAGGTGGTCATGCTGGCGGTGCCGCTCGGGGCGACGCCGCAGCTCGCGCGCGACCTCTCGAAGTTCCTGCACGACAAGATCGTCATGGACACCAACAACGCCTACGCGGAGCGTGACGGCGACGCAGCTCGGGAGGCGTCCGCGCACCCGGGCGGATCGTCTGCATGGGCGGCGGCGATGCTGCCGCGCGCACGCTGGGTGAAGGCCTTCAACACCGTCTACTACGAGGTGCTGGCGGCGGAGGCGCATCGCGGCGGACCGCGGGTCGGTATCCCGCTGGCGAGCGACGATGTGTACGCGCTGTCGGTCGTGGCGCAGCTCGTGCGCGACGCCGGCTTCGACCCGGTGGTCGTCGGCCCGCTCGCACGTGGCCGGGAATTCGAGCCAGGCACGCCGCCCTACAACACGGGGATGACCGGGGAGGATCTGCGACGCCTGCTCGGCGTGGCCTGATCGAGACGTCGGACTACCCGAGGCTGCGCGCCGGATCGTGCGGTGCCTGATCCGCATCGCCGCCGTGCAACGCCCGGTGCACGGCGGCCAGCAGCGTCTCGGGCGTGAACGGCTTCTGGAGGAACCCGCCAAGGCTGGCGACTTCCGCGGCCGTGAGGCGTTCGGGTACGCCGATGCCGCTCATGCCGATCACGGGCACGCCGGTGCCGCGTCCGCCGATCGCCCTGATCAGCGCGGGCCCATCCATGCCCGGCATCATCATGTCGGTCAGCACGACGACGATATCGCGGCCATGGCGGCTCAGCATGGCGAGTGCTTCGTCGCCGCTGCTCGCCTCGAGCACGCGATAGCCACTGCGCTGCAGCACGTGACGCGACATCAGTCGCACCGCGGGCTCGTCGTCGACGATCAGCACCACGCCGTGCCCGCCCGCAACGTCGTCGGTGTCACCCGGTGCATCCTCGACCGCGCCGGCCGATGCCGCTGCCGGCAGCACGACGTCGAACCGCGTGCCCTGCCCGGGCGTGCTCGCCACGTCGATCACGCCGCCGTGTGCGTGAACGATGGCGAGCGACGTGGACAGCCCGAGTCCGGTGCCCTGTCCCGGCGGCTTCGTCGTGAAGAACGGATCGAAGATCTTGTCGAGCACGTCCGGGTGTATGCCCTGGCCCTCGTCCTGTACGCTGAAGCACACCCGGCGCAGGCTCGCGCCGCCCGGTGCCTCGCCTGGTTTCCCGACCACGTTGCTCGCGGTGATGCGCAGCGTGCCACCGTCCGGCATGGCGTCGCGGGCGTTCACGCACAGGTTCAGCAGCACCTGGTGCAGTTGCGTGGGGTCGGCATCGACCGGCAGGACGTCCTCGGCGACGTCGATCTCGAGCCGGATGTGCTTCGGCAGCGTGTCGGTGAGCAGCGCCGCAACGTCGCCAACCACCTTGCGCGGGTCGACCCGCGAGCGGTGCCCCTCGGCGCCGCGTGCAAACGAGAGCACCTGCTGCACCATGTTGGCGGCGCGCTTCGCGCTCTGCTCCAGCACCCCGAGGATCTGCAACCGTCCCTCGTCGTGCTCGCCCTGCTGGAGCACCCCGACCGCCATGGCGATCGGCGTCAGCACGTTGTTGAGGTCGTGGGCGATGCCACCCGCCAGCGTGCCGATGCTCTCGAGCCGTTGCGAGCGCAACGATTGCTGCTCGTGGCGCTTGCGCTCGGTGATGTCCTGGACGGCGCCCTGCAGCTTGACGACCCTGCCCGACTCGTCGCGCAGCGCTTCACCGATGAGGCGCACCCAGCGCACGCGGCCGGACCGTGTCGTCAGGCGCAGTTCTTCGTCGAATGGCGTGCCGTGTGTGACGCACGCATCGAAGGCCGCCCGCAGCCGCGGAAGCTGCTGAGTGTCGAACACGCGGCGGAAGTCGCTCACGGTGATCGCCGCATCGGGCGGGAGCTCGTAAATCGCGAGGGCATCCTCCGACAGGCGCGGCGCGTTCGAGTCGACGTCCAGCGACCAGGCCCCCAGCCGCCCGAGTCGGGAGGCCATCTGCAGCACCGACTGCTGCAGCCGGCGTTCCTGCTCGGCCGCACGTTCCCTGGTGATGTCGCTGGCCAGCGCCACGGTACCCGTGACCCGCCCCGCCGCGTCGTGGGTGGCCGTCACGGTGACGTGCGCCCAGAGCACACGACCGTCCCTGGCGATGTACCGCTTGACGAGCACGAAGCTGTCGCGGCGACCCTGACGCACCTCCTCCAGCGGTACGAGGTTGCCGGCCCGGTCGTCGGGGTGTGTGACGTCGAGCAGGCCGAGCTGCATGAGCTCTTCTTCCGTGTAGCCGAGCATGAGCTGGAAGGCCGGGTTCGTGTGCGTGAAGCGCCCCGTCATGTCGGCAATCGACAGGCCGATGCCGGCGTCGCGGAACACCGCGCGGAACTGCTCCTCGCTCGCCCGCAGCTGGCGGTGCGCGAGATCGTTCTGGATGGCGACACGGGCGAGATGGACGAACCGCCTCACGAGTTCGAGGTGGGCCGGCGCCGGTATGAACGGCGCGGTGTGGTACACGGCGAAGGTGGCCAGGACCTCGCCGCTGCCACCGAGCACGGGCACCGACCAGCAGGCGCGGAGGCCGTGCGCGAGTGCGACCTCGCGGTAGGCTTCCCATCGCGGATCGGTGGCGATGTCCTGCACGGCGACGATCTCGCGGGTGAAGGCCGCAGTGCCGCACGAGCCGGCGGCCGGCCCGATGCGTTCGCCGTCGATGGCGCGGATGTATGCCTCGGGCAGGCTGGGAGCGGCGCCGTGCGTGAGCGTGTCGTCAGGGGAGAGCAGCAGGATCGAGACACGCCAGCCGACGACGAGTTGCTCGAGCCCGACGGCGATGAGCGACAACACCGCCTCGAGCGGCTGGCCGTCGGCAATGGCCTCCAGGACGCGGAGGTCGAGGGCGGTCGATCGACCTGGCTGAAGCGGCAGGCCCCGGGTGGGCATTGCGTCGTCTCCGCGCGCACTCATGACCTGTCAGGTGAAGGCTTTCGCATTCTGGCACGTCATCGTGCGAGGGAATTTGCGTCCACTGGTCACGCGGCACATCACGTGCGACTGTGTGATGCCATGAACGTGCCCGCTCTCGTCCGTCGCCGTCTGGCCGCTCAGCGGCTGCTCACGCC
>JAEYZV010000093.1 GCA_023427865.1 Acidobacteriota bacterium | reverse complement strand
CTCGGCACCCGTGCGGCCGGGCCCGTTGGGCCTCCCTCCTCGTCGTTCCACCTCCGTCCTTCCCTCGTCCTCCGTCCTCCGTCCTTCCTCCTCCGTCCTTCCTTCGTCCTCCGTCCTTCCTCCTCCGTCCTTCGTCCTTCGTCCTTCGTCCTCCGTCCTTCCTCCTCCGTCCTCCGTCCTCCGTCCTTCCTCCTTCCTTCCTGTGCTACACTTCGATGTTTCCACCGTCCGGGTGGATATACCTGTCAGGCATTGAGCGGAGAGAGTTTGTTGTGGCAAATCACGAGTCGGCGCTGAAGGCGCACAAGCAGAGTCTGGCCAACCGCGAGCGCAATCGTCAGGCGCGCACGCGTCTGCGCACCGCGCTGAAGACGATTCGGAAGGCCATCACGACCGGGGACGGGGCTGCGGCCAAGGCCGGGCTGAACGAGACCGTGTCGCTCATCGACAAGATGGCCAAGAAGGGCGTCATCCACGACAACGCCGCCGCGCGCTACAAGTCGCGGATCGCCAAGCGGCTGAACGGCCTCGCGGCGTAGTTCGGGGTTGGCGCGTGCGGGGAACGCGATGGGCGCGTTCGGGGAACGCGCCCTACCGGCGGTCGACGACCTGCCGGCCGGCGCCGCGGGGACGCGCCCTACCATCAGGATCGCGCCTGGCGACGGGGGCGGCCCGTTCTTCCCGGGCCGCAGAGTTCCACGACGAGTCGTTCCAGCACCACCTGCGGGTCGCGTCCGAGCTTGCTCGCGGCGTCGGCCCGGTAGAGCGCCTCGACCGCCGCGCGCACGCGGTTGGGCGCCACCTGCGGCATCTTCGTCCGCACCCACCAACCCAGCTGGCCGAGCATCTGGAACGGCGACGACCCGTTCTCGATCATCAACTGCACGTGACGCAGCGCTGCCGCCGCGTCACCGGCGCCGATGGCGTTGGTCGCCGCCCAGTCGTCGAACTGCTGCGCCGCGCCCACCACGAGCCGTACGTCCTTTTCGGTGATCGCGACCGCATCGCCGACAAACAGCACCAGGGTGTCGATGTCCTTGCGCAGCCGGACGATGTCGGGGCCTGCGCGCTCGACGAGTGCGGTGAGGCCGGGCGCGTCGATGCGCTTGCCTGCCGCCTTCACGCGGTCGGCAGCGAACTGCATCGCGTCGCGCAACGCCGCCTGCGCGCCGTTGAAGCCGGAGGCGCTGAAGCCGTCGCAGGCGACCGTCACGGCCTGCTTGTCGAGCAGCTTGCCCAGCTTCGTCGTGCGGTTGACGTCGGTGCCGACGAGCACGAGCACCGTCGACGGTTCAGGCGAGGCGACGTACCCCTCGAGCCCGCCCGGGTCGGCCGGCGGCGCGTCGTCGCCCGCCGCGCCATCCTCTTCGGCCTCGGCGGCTTTCCTGCGGCCCTTGAACAACCGCTCGACGTGAGCGAACACGATCACGCGCCGCTCGCCCAGCATCGGCAGCGTCCGGGCCGCCGCGACCACGTCGTCCGGCTTCGCGTCGCCGGCGGTGAACCGCTCGACGTTGAATGCCCGCAGGTCCTCCTCGACGAGGTTCACGAGGCTGGCGACGACTTCGTCCTTGCCCTTCTCGTCCTCGCCGATCACGAGGTACACCGGGGCGATCGTGCCGCGTTTCAGGGCAGCGGCAAGCTCACGCGGGTTCATCGGCTGGGCTCCGCGCGCCGCAGCGCAGGGCGCGGTGACATCACTAGAAGGCCTCGAGGATCGACGACACCGTGCGGCGCGCCACCGTGTCGGCGATGCGGTCGGCCGCCGAGCGGTTCTGACCGAGGAACGCCGACGCGTCCAGCGCGCCGGTACCGGTGGTGAGGTCGTATTCGTCGACGACCTCGAGCGAAGGGTTCTCCCAGATCAACTTGTCCGCCTTGACGTCGCGGAACTCGATCTTGAGCTGCACCCGGATGGTGTAACGCGTCGCCTGGTTGTTCTGGTCGAAGCCGCTGGGCTCGAGGCTCAGGCCCGACACGGTGCCGCTCAGGATCGCATCGGCACCCTCGGTGACCGGGATGACCTGATAGCGGCCGCGGCCGACGAACTCGCTGCGCACCCGCTGCGTGAACTGCTGCTCGATGTCGTACACCGACGTGTTGTTGGCAAACACGGGGATGCCGATCACGCGGATGTACGACGGCAGGAAGTTGCCGCGACCGGCGAGCGTGTAGCCGCAGGCGGCCTGGACCGCCACTGCTCCGGGCAACAGCGACGTCACGAACGCGCGACGAGACAGGGGCGCCATCACTTGACCACCACGCTCACGAGGCGCCCCGCGGCCACGATCACCTTGACGATCGCCTTGCCGTCCGTGTGGACCTTCACGTTCGCTTCGGCGAGCGCCGCGGCGCGGATGTCCTCCTCCGACGACCCGGCGGGCACCGTGACGCGGCCCCTCACCTTCCCGTTCACCTGCACGGGCAGTTCGATGGCTTCCTCGCGCGCGATCTCGGGATCGCTCACGGGCCAGCCTGCCGCGACGATGCCGTCGCCGTGACCGAGCATCTCCCACAGTTCCTCGGCCATGTGCGGCGCGAAGGGCGACAGCAGCCGCACGAGCACCTCCACCGCCTCGCGCGCGGCGGCGAGCGTGCCGGGCGAGACGGCCGGCGCAGCGGACGACTCCTCGCTGCCGCCGGCCCGTCGGCCCGGCTTGAACAGGCCCGTTGCGTCACCGAACGCGTACAGTTCGTTCACGAGCTCCATGAGCCCCGAAATCGCGGTGTTCAGGTGGACGCGCGGGTACAGGTCGTCTGTCAGCCTCGCCACCGTCTGGTGCGTCTTGCGCCGCAGGGCACGCTCGTCGGTCGAGAACGCGGCGACGTCGGCGATTGCCGGCGCCGCCGCGAGGGCCGGGGCGAGCGGCTCGACGAAGCGCCACACGCGCGTGAGGAAGCGGAAGCTGCCCTCGAGGCCGGCGTCGGTCCACTCGACTTCCTTCTCGGGCGGAGCGACGAACATCACGTAGAGGCGTAGTGCGTCGGCGCCGAACTTCGCGATCATCTCGTCGGGATCGACGACGTTGCCCTTGGACTTGGACATCACCTGCCCGTCCTTGAGCACCATGCCCTGCGTGAGCAGCCGCGCGAACGGCTCGTCGTGCGCCACCATGCCGAGATCGCGGAACACGCGCGCGAAGAACCGCGAGTAGATCAGGTGAAGGATGGCGTGCTCGACGCCCCCGCTGTAGAAATCGACGGGCGCCCAGTAGTTGCACTTCGCCGGGTCGAACGCCTGCGCGTCGTTCTTCGCGTCCGTGAAGCGGTAGAAGTACCAGGACGAGTCGAAGAACGTGTCCATCGTGTCGGTCTCGCGGCGCGCGGCGCCGCCGCATGTCGGACAACTGACGTTGACGAACTCGGGAATCTGCGCCAGCGGCGACTCCCCCTTGCCGCTGAACTCGACGATCTTCGGCAGCACCACCGGCAGCTGGTCGTCCGGGACCGGCACGACGCCGCACGCCGGGCAGTGGATCATCGGGATCGGCGTGCCCCAGTAGCGCTGACGCGACACACCCCAGTCCTTGAGCCGGTACTGGATGGTGCGGTGAC
>JAEYZV010000049.1 GCA_023427865.1 Acidobacteriota bacterium | reverse complement strand
CGGGTGGCGCATCGCAGGCTCGCGGTGCCGGTGCAATCCTGAATTCCGAAATTCGGCAATTCCGAAAGTCTCCCCGTCTTCAGTCGTGCATCGAAGGTTCGCGGGTGACGCATCGCAGGTTGGCGGTGCCCATGAAATTCTGAAATTCTGAAATTCTGCAATTCTGAGATTCCGTCATGCGTGGCCGCGCTGTGGCTTGCTTGGCAGCAGCGCCACGGCGGCGGCGCCGATGGCCGCAAGCGTGATCAGCAGCAGGAAGCCCGGACGGTAGCTGCCCATCCGATCGCGCAGTCCTGCGACGACCATCGGCGAGACGGCTTCGGCAAGGCCGTCGGCGGTGAGGACGAAGCCCATCACGCGCCCGAGGCGCTGCACCCCGAACAGGTCGGCCGCCATCAGCGGGATGATCATGTAGTCGCCGCCGAGGCCGATCCCGAAGAGCAGGGCGAACAGGTGCAGCACCGTCCACGAGTCGGCGAGGAACAGCAGCGGGATCGATGCCGCGACGATCACGTAGATGAGCAGCATCACGTGCTTGCGCGCCCACCTGTCGGCAAGCCATCCCATGAGCAGGCGCCCGATGATGCTGCCGGCGAGCACGAGCGACAGGATGCGCGCGATCTCGCCCTGCCCGTACGGCTGGTCCAGGCTCAGGTACAGCTTCAGGTTCTGCATCGTGCCGCCCACCGCGCCGATCGAGCACATCGATCCGACGAGCAGCAGGTAGAACGCCCGGTTGCGCAGGACGTCGCCGATCGGCACGGACGGCCGCGCGGCCTGCGCCGCGGAGAACGACGCCGGCGCATCCTTCACCACCCAGGCCAGGGGCCAGGCGATGACGATCATCAGCAACCCGAGGATCTGCATCGCGCGGTTCCAGCCGAAGGTCATCGTCAGCCAGTAGGCGAGGCCGGGCACGACCGTCCCGCCGATGCCGATGCCGAGATAGGCGAACCCCATGGCCTTGCCACGTGCCGTGGTGAACCAGCGCGAGAGCAGTACCTGCACCGGCAACGGCCCGCCGAACACGTAGCCGAGGGCGTTGAAGATGTAGAACAGGTAGAACCCGGCGAGCGTGGAGACGTAGCCGAGGCCGATCATCGCCCCGCCGGCCATGACGATGCCGACCAGCAGCAGGCGGCGTGGTCCGTACCGATCGATGAGCCAGCCGGCGAGGTATCCGAACAGGGGCCCGATCAGCAGCTTCGCGTAAGCGTTCCCGGACGTGACCTGCTGGCGCGTCCAGCCGTAGTCCTGGACGAAGAAGTCGTAGAAGAACGTGAGGCCGTAGAGGCCGATGCCGACCGCGGAGAAGAGCGCCGCGAACGCCGTCATCGCGGCGGTGATCTGCCCGGGCGAGGTATTCCCCGACAGGTGACTCGCCGACGCCGGCGGTGAAGGCGGTCTCACGCGCCCCCCTTGGCAGCCTTGAGCCGCGCGTGATCGGGATGTGCCGTGTAGAACGGGTCGAGCGGATAACAGCCCGACACCAGCCCATTGCGCGGGCCCGTCGTGCAGTCGCTGAACGTGCGGCAGATCGCCTTGCGCTTCAGCGGCCGTCCGCGCAGTACGTCGAGCGGCAGGTCCGGGTACGAGAGCACCATGCGTCCGAGGCCGACGAAGTCCGCGCCGCCGGACCGGACGACCGCCTGCGCGACGTTGGGGAGCCAATCCTGCAGGTAGCTGTACGCCGAGCCGACGATGCGCAGCTGCGGGAACTCGCGCTTGAGGGCGGCGGTCACCGCGATCTGGCGACACACGCCGCGCAGCGGATCCTCGGGCGGCTGGTAGCCGTCGGAGGGCGGGAACGTCGCCGGCCGCTGGATGTGCGGGTTGTAGTACGGACTGCCGGCCGTCAGGCAGACCAGATCGATGTCGAGCTCGACGAGCAGCGAGAGGAACTCCCGCGCGTCGGCCAGGTCGGGCAGCGCATCGGTGCCGTCCCACCGCCCGAACGCATAGCCGTACCCGCCCTGCGCCGCTTCGGCTTCGCCCACGTCCTCGGCGCCCTTCCGGAACGGCGTCGTGTCGAAGGCCGACAGCCGCACGCCGATGGCCAGGCCCGGCGCATCACGACGGATGCCCTCGACGACCTGCCGGAGCAGTCGCGTGCGGCCGGTGAAGTCGCCGCCGAACCGACCCTCGCGCGTCCGCGCCGAGAGCAGCTCGTGTCCGAGGTACCCGTGGCAGTGCTTCACGTCGACGAACGTGAACCCCGCGCGCTGCGCCAGCACGGCGGCCTGCACCAGCAGCGCCGAGAGGTCGTCGAGGTCGTCGTCGGACAGCAGCGGCACCGGTCCCTGCGGGCTGACGCGAGGGTCCAGCATCGGATGCGCGTATGCGGCAAGCGGCTTGGGGCGATGGTCCGCGTCCGGGCGCGCATAGCGGCCCGAGTGCGTCAACTGCAGCCCGATCACGAGATCGTCGGTCGTCTCGCCGGCGGCGCGATGGCCTTCGAGCAGCTCGTCGCGCAAATGGACGAGGTCCGCCTCCGAGGTGGGGCCGAGACACAGCTGGTTCGGGTTCGCGCGGCCATCGTGCCGCACGGCGAAGGCCTCGCCGCCCCAGATCAACTTGGCCCCGCTCTCGCCGAAGCGCCTCCAGCGGCGGCGCGGGAGCTCGGTCGGACGCCCGTCCAGAGTGCCGTCCCAGCCCTCCATCGGGAGGATGCAGAAGCGGTTGCCGGCAGATCCTGCCGACGTCTCGACGGCTTGCGCGAGCGGTGAGGCAGGAGCGGCGTCCACCTGCGGCTCGAACGGCAGCGTGACGTTCAGCGAGGCCAGGTGCGCCTCGAACTGGGCCGCGGTGTTCAGTGCGGCGATGCGGGGGTAGTTGCGGCTCTTTCGAGTCCTGGAGGTGGGGGCGCCTCGCAGAGG
>JAEYZV010000028.1 GCA_023427865.1 Acidobacteriota bacterium | reverse complement strand
GCGGGCGTCGGGCCCGGCCGCCACGCAGGAGAGCATCGGTATCGCCACGCCGGCCGCACGTTCCATCCCGGTCCCCGATCAGGGCGGCGACGTCCTGTTCGGCGCCTACGACGACAACCTGCGTCTGCTCGAGGAACTCTTCGGCGTCAGCGTCCGCACGAGCGGGCACGAGCTCGTCGTCGAGGGCGCCGGCGAGCGCATCGACCGCGTCGAGGCGTTCGTCGGGCAGTTCAGCGCACTGCTGCGTGACGGCTATCGCTTCGCCCGCGGCGAGGTGAAGGACGCGATCCGGCTGGCCGCCGAGCATCCCGAGCTCGACCTGCGCGATCACTTCCTGAAGGGCAGCGTCCGTGCCTCGGCCAAGCGCCAGGTCGTGCCCAAGACACCGACGCAGCGCCAGTATCTCGACGCGATCGACAAGCACGACATCGTGTTCGGCATCGGTCCGGCCGGCACGGGCAAGACGTACCTGGCCATGGCGCAGGCGGTGGCGGCCCTGCTGTCCAGGAAAGTGAGCCGCATCGTGCTCACGCGGCCGGCGGTGGAGGCGGGCGAGAAGCTCGGGTTCCTGCCGGGCGACCTGCAGGAGAAGGTGAACCCGTACCTGCGGCCGCTGTACGACGCGCTCTACGACATGCTCGAAGCCGACAAGGTGGAGCGCCTGCTGGAGCGCGGCACCATCGAGGTGGCGCCGCTCGCCTTCATGCGCGGCCGCACGCTCAACGACGCGTTCGTGATCCTCGATGAGGCCCAGAACACGACCAGCGAGCAGATGAAGATGTTCCTGACGCGCCTCGGCTTCGGCAGCAAGGCGGTGGTCACGGGCGACATCACGCAGATCGACCTGCCTTACGGGCGGCCCTCCGGCCTCATCGAAGCCGTCCGCATCCTGGAGAAGGTGGAGGGCCTGGCCTTCGTGCGCTTCACCGACCGGGACGTCGTGCGCCACCGGCTCGTGCAGTTGATAGTGCAGGCTTACGCGACTCACGACGCCACGACCGGCGTTGCGGGCACGCCACGGGCCTGACGCCATGGACACCGACCCTCCGGACTTGCGCATCACCGTGTGCACGCGCGACGGCAAGCCGGCGCGTGCCCCCGGACTCGCGCGATGGCTGGCGGCCGTCGCCCCGGCGCGAGCGCGCGGCACCCTCAGCATCGTGCTCGTCGGCGACGCTGCCATGCGGCGGCTGAACCGCGAGTGGCGCGGCAAGGACTACGCCACCGACGTGCTGTCGTTCGTGAACGACGACGGCCCGCGTGTCCGGGGACAGGCGCGCCACCTCGGCGACATCGTGATCGCGACGGGCGTGGCGCGGCGGCAAGCCACCGAGGCAGGCCATGCCTACGGCACGGAGCTGAAGGTGCTCGCGCTGCACGGCTTGCTGCACCTGCTCGGGTACGACCACGAGACCGACACGGGACAGATGGCGCGCGCCGAGCGGCGCCTGCGCCGCAAGGGCGGCCTGCCCGCTGGCCTCATCGAGCGGGAGGTGCCGGCGTGATCCCGCTCGCCGTGTTCCTCCTCGCGTGCGTTGCCGTCTACCTGGGGACGATTCTCGCGGCGTTCAGCGCGCTCATGCGGTTCTCGCTGCGCATGCTCGCCGAGAGCACCAGCGATCCGCGCGACGTGCTCACGCAGTTCCTCGAGGATCCGCCTGCACTGTTCTTCCCGGCACGCCTGCTGCTCGGCCTCGTCACGGTGGTGGTGGCGGCGCTGCTCGCGCGGGTGGAGGTCGTGGGGCAGCCCGGCCACGGCATCTGGGTGTTCCTCGGCTCGTTGATCGTCTTCGTGTTCGTCTGCTTCCTGCTGCTGCCGCAGCTGATCGTGCGCAGGAACCCGCAACGCGTGCTCGCGGCGTTGTTGCCGTCGTTTGCCGTGATCGCGCGCGGCTTCGCGCCGCTCACGCACCTGTTCACCGGCCCGAATGGCACGGCCGATCGGCGCGTCGGCGAGGCAGACGACGTGCAGTCGACCGACGTGGCGGCGCCGCCGCCCGCCGACGAGGCCGTGGAAGACGACGAGACCGGCGAAGAGGAGGCGCGCGAGCTGTTCCGCTCGCTCGTCGGCTTCCAGGACCGGCTCGTGCGCGAGGTCATGACGCCGCGGCCCGACATCGTCGGCATCCGCGCCGACGCGACACTCGGCGAACTGCGCGCCAGGCTGCGTGAATCGGAGTACTCGCGGCTGCTGGTCTACCGCGACAGCCTCGACGATGTCGTCGGCTTCGCGCACATGAAGGACGTGTTCCTCAAGGGCGCCGGACGTGGCGATGGCGAGTCATTCGCCGATCTCGTCAGGTCGGCGCACGTCGTGCCCGAGACCAAGCGCGCGCCGGAGTTGCTCAAGGAGTTCCAGCAGAACCAGACGCAGGCGGCGCTCGTGGTCGACGAGTACGGCGGCACTGCGGGCCTGGTCACCGTCGAGGATCTCGTCGAGGAGCTCGTCGGCGAGATTCGCGACGAGTACGACGTCGAGGCCGAGCCGATCGTCGAAGGGCCGGACGACACGTGGGTGTTCTCTGCCAAGGTGGACATCGACGAGCTGACGCGTCGGCTTGGCGTCACCATCGAACGCGAGGGCTTCGAGACGATTGGCGGCTACATCATGAGCCGCGTCGGGCGCGTGCCGGCGGCCGGCGAACACGTGGTCGAGGACGGCCTGGACATCGAGGTGCTGGAGGCGGAGCGGCGGCGGATCCTGAAGGTGCGGGTCCAGCGGCTGGCCGCGGAGGGGGAGGCCCGTTGATGCGGTCGGGGTTCGTCTCGCTGCTCGGCCGGCCCAACGCCGGCAAGTCGACGCTGCTGAATCACCTCGTCGGCGCGCACCTCGCGATCGTGTCCAACAAGCCGCAGACGACGCGCACGCGCATCCTCGGCGCGAAGAACCTGCCCGGCGGCCAGATCCTCTTCCTGGACACGCCCGGCGTCCATCGCCCCATGCACCGGATGAACGTGCGCATGGTGGATGCGGCGATTGCGGCCGCGCGCGAAGCCGACGTCGTGGCGCTGGTGGTCGACGCATCCGAGCCGGTCGGCCGCGGCACCGAGTTCCTGCTCGGGCTGCTGCCGCAACTGCGACAGCCCGTCGTGCTGGTCCTCAACAAGATCGACCGGATGAAGAAGCACAAGCTGCTGCCGGTGATCGAGTGGTTCAGCAGCCGCCACCAGTTCGCCGACGTGGTGCCGGTGTCGGCGGCCACGGGCGACAACGTCGAGACGCTCGAGCAGGTGCTGCTCTCGCACCTGCCCGAGGGGCCGCCGCTCTACCCGGACGACTACCTGACCGACCAGTCCGCACGGTCGCTGGCCGCCGAGATGGTGCGCGAGCAGGTGCTGGCGCACACGCGGGCCGAGCTCCCCTTCACCACCGCCGTCGTCGTCGACAAGTACGAGGAACCCGACGAGGACGACGAGGACGCGCCGCTGGCGATCTACTGCAGCATCCTCGTCGAGGAGCCCTCGCAGAAGCCGATCATCGTCGGCCGGGGGGGCGAGATGATCAAGGCGATAGGCACGGCCGCCCGCAAGCAGATCGAGGCATTCTTCGAACGGCGCGTCTACCTGGACCTGCACGTCAAGGTGCGCGAGGACTGGCGCGAGAGCGACCGCACCCTCGACGACCTCGGCCTGCCGAAGCGGAAGCGCTGACCGCCGGACTGCCGAACCCCGAGTCCGCCGTCCCTCGACGGCCAACGGCCGCATGCCGACGGCCCTCTGCGTGGTAATGTGACCCGTTCTGTGTGTCACGCGACGTCGTGGTGACGTCCCGTGCCGCGCGCACCGACCCCGATGCCGCAGCGCAAAATCGACGTCGTCCTGGCCTCGGTGAGGCGCCTGATCCGCGTCGGGGCGAGCGCCAATCTCCTGAACCTGCTGCAGAAGCAGCACCCGGCCGACCTGGCCGGTGTGTTCGGCGAGCTGAACGACCGCGAGCGGCAGACGGCCTTCGACATCCTCCTCGACCGCAGCCCGCGCCACGCCATGGAGGCGCTGAGCGAGCTCGGGCCCGAGGCGGGGGCGCACCTGCTCGAAGGGCGCTCGGCCGAGGACATCGCGCGGTACGTGCAGGAGCTCGAGTCCGACGACGCGGCGTCCATCGTCGAGGCGCTCCCGGAAGAACTGTCGCGCAGCGTGCTCGACCTGATGCGCGGCAAGCAGGAGACCGAGGTCGAGGAGCTCCTCGAGTACCCGGAGTACACCGCCGGGCGCATCATGAACCCCAACGTCTTCGCCCTCTCGGAGGAGCTGACGGTGGGGGAGGCGATCACGGAGCTGCAGGCGGCGCGCGACGTCGAGATGGTGTTCTACCTGTACACCGTCGACGAGCGCCGGCACCTGGTGGGCGTGACGTCGCTGCGACGGTTGCTGCTCGTTGCGCCGGAGACGCCGCTCAAGCGCATCGCGGTGGGCGATCTGCTCAGTGTCCGCGTCGACACCGACCAGGAGGAAGTGGCGCGGCAGGTGGCGTCCTACAACCTGCTCGCCATCCCGGTCGTGGACCTCGAGAACAAGCCCGTGGGCGTGATCACGGTCGACGACGTGATCGACGTCATCAAGGACGAGGCGACCGAGGACATCTACCGGCTGGCCGGCGTGTCCACCGACGACAACGTCTTCTCGCCGGCGCGCAGTTCGCTGCGCAAGCGGCTGCCGTGGCTGTACGTCAACCTCGCGACCGCGTTCCTCTCGGCCGCGGTCGTCAAGGCGTTCGAGCCGACGATCAGCCAGGCGACGGCGCTGGCGGTGTTCATGCCGATCGTGGCGGGCATGGGCGGCAATGCCGGTACCCAGACGCTGACGGTGATCGTGCGCGGCATCGCGCTCGGCGAGTTGACGTTCGCCAACTCGCGGAAGGCGCTGCTGAAGGAGTCGCTCGTCGGCATCGGCAACGGCGTCGGCATCGGGGTGGTCGCGGCGACGGCCGCCTGGCTGGTGCAGGGCAACGGCTGGCTGGGGCTGATCCTGGCGCTGGCGATGATCATCAACATGTTCGTCGCGGCGACCGCCGGGACGCTCGTGCCGATCGGGCTGCGGGCGCTGAAGGTGGACCCGGCGCTCGCCTCCTCGGTGTTCATCACGACCCTGACCGACATCTTCGGCTTCTTCGCCTTCCTCGGACTCGGCCACGTTTTCCTGAGGCACCTCGTCGCGGCGGGGTAGAATACCGGACTGGCCGCATGCCGCTGCACACAGGCGACGCGATCGTGCTGCGGACGTACCGGCTCGGTGAGAGCGATCGCCTCGTGGTGATGCTCACGCGGGAGCGGGGCAAGAAGCGCGGGGTGGCCCGGGGCGGTGCGCGGTCGCGGAAGCGGTTCGGGGGCGCGCTGGAGCCGTTCACGCACGTGCGCGTGGCGTACCACGAACGCGAGCAGCGCGACCTGGTCCGGCTCGATTACGCCGACGTGCTCGCCTCGCCACTGGCCATCGGCGGCAGCGCGTGTGCGTACGCGAGCTACTTCGCGGAGCTCCTCGACGAGTGGGCCCCGGAGAACGACCCGCAGGAGCGGTTGTACCGCCTCGGCGTGGCCGTGCTCGAGGCATTGCGCACCGGTGTGGATGCCGGGCGGCTGGCACGGTACTTCGAGTACTGGCTGCTGCGGCTGCAGGGCGTGTACCCGTCCACGATGGCCTGCCCGCAGTGCGGCGAGCCGTTACGGGCCGGTGCGGTGCTCGAACCCCGTTCGCACTGGTTCCTGTGCCGCCAGTGCGCCTCGCACGCCGAGGGCGTGCAGATGCCGCCCGGGGCGGTGCAGTTCGTGGCCGATGCCGCCCGGGTGGCGCCGGCTTCGCTCGGCGACCTCGCGGTATCTCCCGAGGCGCTCGGACAACTCGCGGCGGCACATCGCCTGCTGCTTGTGTGGCACCTCGATCGCGAGCCGCGGGCGGCTCGCGTGCTGCGTGAGATCAACTCGTGACCTTTCAGGACCTCATCTTCAAGCTCTCGCAGTACTGGGCGGCGCAGGGCTGCCTGTTGCAGCAGCCACTCGACCTCGAGGTCGGCGCGGGGACGATGTCGCCCGAGACGTTCCTGCGGGTGCTCGGCCCGCAGCCGTGGAACGTGGCCTACGTCCAGCCCTCGCGGCGTCCGGCCGATGGCCGCTTCGGCGAGAACCCCAATCGCCTGTACAAGCACCACCAGTACCAGGTGAACCTCAAGCCGGCGCCCGACGAGGTGCAGTACCTCTACCTCCAGAGCCTCGAAGCGTGCGGCATCGACACGCGCGCCCACGACATCCGGTTCGAGGAGGACAACTGGGAGTCGCCGACGCTCGGGGCCTGGGGCATCGGCTGGCAGGTCCTCTTCGACGGCCTCGAAATCACCCAGTTCACGTACTTCCAGCAGGCCGGCGGCATGGAGTTGTCGCCCATCGCCGCGGAGCTGACCTACGGCCTCGAGCGCATCGCGATGGTGCTCCAGAAGGTCACCAACGTTTACGACATGGAGTGGGCGCCCGGCGTGACCTACGGCGAGGTGCGGCACCGCGACGAGGTCGAACAATCCAAGTATGCGTTCGGGCAGGTGAGCCAGGGCGGCGAGGCGTTTGCCGCGTTCCACCGGGACCTGTTCGACCGGCACTACGCGATGGCGCAGGCGCTCATCGCCGATCGCCTCGTGCTGCCGGCCCTCGAGCACTGCCTGAAGTGCTCGCACCTGTTCAACACGCTCGATGCCAGCGGTGGCATCGGGGTCACCGAGCGGACCGCCTACATCCTGCGCGTCCGTCAGTTGGCCGTCGCGATCGCCCGCGCGTATGCGGGTGCGGACGCCGAGACGCCCGTCGCCGGCGCCTAGGCGGCGTCGGGAGAGGATTCGACCACCGGAATGGACCGCGAACTTCTGCTCGAGATCGGCTGCGAGGAACTCCCCGCAGCGTGGCTGCCGGCATTGACCGAGCAGCTGGCGCAGCGGCTGGGGCAGCGGCTGAAGGACTTCCGCCTCGGCACCGACGGCCCCGTCGAGAGCGCCGCGACCCCGCGCCGTCTGACCGCACATGTCGCGCGCGTGTCCGAGCGGCAGACCGACCTCGAGGAGAACGTCAGCGGCCCGGCCGTGTCGGCTGCCTTCGGCCCCGACGGCGCCCCGACGCCTGCGGCCCTCGGCTTTGCCAAGAAGTACGGGGTGGACGTCGGCGAGTTGTCGCGCGTGAGCACGCCGAAGGGCGAGTACCTGTCGGTGGTCAAGCGTGAGCGGGGCCGTGCGGCCGTCGACGTGCTGCCCGACGTGCTCGGCGCGACGCTGCGCGACATGGCCTTTCCCAAGCAGATGCGCTGGGACGCGTGGATCGACGACGGCAAGGGCGAGTTCACGTTCGGGCGCCCCGTGCGCTGGTTGTTGTTCCTGTTCGGCGGCCGCGTCGTG
Organism: Acidobacteriota bacterium; assembly: GCA_023427865.1. Classification (GTDB taxonomy): domain Bacteria; phylum Acidobacteriota; class Vicinamibacteria; order Vicinamibacterales; family Vicinamibacteraceae; genus Luteitalea. Next base: position 4,587 of record JAEYZV010000028.1, on the reverse strand, counting down.
CCGTTCGTGATCCGGCGCAGCGCCGCCGCGCAGTCCAACCTCGTGCAGGACATCCGTTCGGGCGCCCTTACCTACGGACATCGCTTCCTCGCCCTCAGCGGGCGCCCGGGCCGGTCGGTGAAGGTCCGCAGCGTCGCCGACTACCGTCAGCGGCTCGGTGAGCACTTCGTGCTGCTCGAGCACCGGGAGCGGCACGATCGCCTCGTGCGCGAGCTCGACGCGCACGCCCGCCGGCTCGGCGGCCGCGTCGCCCCGCAGCAGGCATTGCTGCACGAGGTCGCCGACCTCGTCGAATACCCGTCGGTGGTGGCCGGTGTCTTCCCGGGCGAGTTCCTCACGCTCCCCGACGAGGTCCTCACCACGACGATGATTCACCACCAGCACTACTTCCCCGTGGTGGACGAGCAGGGGAAGCTGCTGCCGGCGTTCCTCGCCGTGACCAACATCGAGGTCGAACAGCCGCAGAAGATTGCCGTGAACGCCGAACGCGTGCTGACGGCACGGCTGCGCGACGCGCGGTTCTTCTGGGATGCGGACCGCCGCACGCCGCTCGAAGCCAAGCTCGCGCGCCTCGACACGCTGCTGTTCCACAAGGCCCTCGGCAGCTACGCGGCAAAAGCGCAGCGGATCGAGCGACTCGCGCGGTGGATCGCCAGCGACGCGTTCGGTGGCACGGCCGAGCAGGCCGACGCGGCCGGCCAGGCGGGCCTGCTCGCCAAGGCCGACCTGACGACCGACATGGTCCGGGAGTTCACCGAGCTGCAGGGCGCGATGGGCGGCATCTACGCGCGCGAGGACGGGCACGGAGAGGCCGTCTGGAAGGCGATCTATCACCACTACCTGCCGATCGGCGTCGAAGCGCAGCAGCCGCCGGCGGCGGCGCAGCTCGGCGCGGCGGCGCTCACGTGGGCGGCCGTGTCGGTGGCCGACAAGCTCGACACGCTCGTGGGGCTGTTTGCGGCCGGCGAGCAGCCGACGGGCACGCGCGACCCGTTCGCGCTGCGCCGCGCCGCCCAGGGCCTCGTGAAGGTGCTCGTGGACCTGCCGGAGCTTGCCGGCGTCATGCGTCCGGTGGCGCTGGACACGCTCGTCGCCGAGGCGCAGCGCGGCTACGCCGAGCAGGGCGTCGCACCGGACGACGAAGGCAAGGCCAGCGCGCTGGCCGCGTTCATCGTCGACCGGTTGCGCTTCCTGTTCGAGAAGCGCGGCGTGCGCGCCGACGAGATCGCGGCCGTGCTGCCCGAAGGCCAGGGGCTCGCGGGGTTGTCGCCGCTCGCGGTGCGGCAGCGGCTCGAGGCTGTGCGCACGGTGCGGCCGTCGGCCGATTTCGAGCCGCTGGCGGTGCTCTTCAAGCGCGCCACCAACATCGTCAAGGACGTACCGGCCGGAAGCCCGGGCAGCCTCGATCTGAGCGCCATCCGGGCGGCGCTGCAGGAGCCCGCGGAGCTCGCGCTCGTCGATGCGCTCGAAGCGCGCCGGGCGTCGATTGCAGCGGCCGTCGGGCAGGCCGACTACACGCGCGCCCTCCAGGAGGTCGCCGCGTTGCGGCCGGCCGTCGACCGGTTCTTCACCGAAGTGTTCGTGATGGTGGATGATGTGACGTTGCGCGAGGCGCGGCTGCACCTGCTGGCCGCGCTCCGCGACACCGTGCGCGACATCGCCGATCTGTCCTACATAGCGGGGCCACAGGCCTGAGTCCCGCGATCACCCACGCACAACAGGAGTCATAGCGTTCATGGCCAAGAAAGCAGCTCGCGCCGCCAAGCCGACGGGCAAAGCCGCGCGTCCCGCCACCCGCACCACCCGTCCGGCCCGCAAGGCCCCCGCGCGCAAGGCCGCCGCACCCCTTCGCAAGGGCACCGCGCGGACGGCGGCGACCCGGCCCGACAAGTACGTCTACAGCTGGGGCGCGGGCAAGGCCGACGGCAACGGCACGATGAAGCCGCTGCTCGGCGGCAAGGGCGCCAACCTCGCCGAGATGGCGCGCATCGGACTGCCGGTGCCCGCGGGCTTCACGATCACCACCGAGGTCTGCACGTACTACTACGCGAACAAGCGCACCTACCCGGCTGCCCTCGACGCGCAGGTACAGCAGGGCATCGCGAAGATCGAGAAGGCGATGGGCTACAAGTTCGGGGACGCCAGGAAGTTCCCGCTGCTCGTGGCCGTGCGTTCGGGCGCACGCGACTCCATGCCGGGGATGATGGACACGATCCTCAACCTCGGGCTGAACGACGAGACGGTGATCGCGCTCGAGCGCGCGACCGAGAACCCGCGCTTCGCCTGGGACTGCTACCGCCGCTTCATCCAGATGTACGGCGACGTCGTGCTCGGCGTGCAGAAGCGGCCCGGTGAGGACCACGAGCCGTTCGAGAGCGTGCTCGAGGCGTACAAGGAGGAAGTCCACGGCGACGGGCACCTCGAGGACAACAAGCTCTCGGCCGACGACCTCAAGGAGATCATCACCCGCTTCAAGGCGCTGGTGAAGGAGCGGACCGGGAAGGCGTTCCCCGCCGATCCGTGGGAGCAGCTGCAGGGCGCCGTCGGCGCCGTGTTCGGGTCGTGGATGAACGACCGCGCCATCGTGTACCGGCGCAAGTACAACATCCCGGCCGAGTGGGGCACCGCCGTCAACGTGCAGGCCATGGTGTTTGGCAACACCGGCGAGAACTCGGGCTCGGGCGTGGCATTCACCCGCGACCCTGCGACCGGCGAGAAGGTGTTCTACGGCGAGTTCCTCATCAACGCGCAGGGCGAGGACGTGGTGGCCGGCGTGCGTACGCCGGAGCCGGTCGCGCAGCTCGCCAACGAGATGCCGAAGGCCTACAAGGAGCTCGATCGCATCCGGAAGGTGCTGGAATCGCACTTCACCGACATGCAGGACTTCGAGTTCACCATCCAGGACGGCACCGTGTACATGCTGCAGACGCGCAACGGCAAGCGCACGGGCGTGGCGGCGGTCCGAATCGCGACCGAGATGGTGAAGGAAGGCCTCATCGACTGGCAGACGGCCGTCATGCGCGTGCCCGCCGACCAGCTCGATCAGGTGCTCGCGCCGATCTTCGACCGGGTGGCGATCCAGAAGGCCCCCGTGATCGCGAAGGGCCTGCCGGCCGGGCCGGGAGCGGCATCCGGCGAGGTGTACTTCAACGCGGACCGCGCGGTGGAAGCCGCGGCGAAGGGCAAGAAGGTGCTGCTCGTCCGCATCGAGACGTCGCCCGAGGACCTGCGCGGCATGATTGCCGCCGAAGGCATCCTCACGGCGCGCGGCGGCGTGTCGTCGCACGCCGCCCTCGTCGCCCGCCAGATGGGCAAGGTGTGCGTGTGCGGCGCGGCGGCGCTGGTGGTCGACTACGACAAGCGGACGCTCACGGTCAACGGGCAGGTCTACAAGGAAGGCGACTGGCTGTCGATCGACGGCACGGCCGGTGAGGTCTACGCGGGCCACATCGAGACCGGCGCGTCGGAGGTGATCGCCGGCCTGCTGCAGAACGACGCCGAGTCGAAGAAGGGCCGCACCTACAAGAACTACACGCAGCTGATGAAGTGGTGCGAGCAGGCCACCCGCATGTCGGTGCGCACCAACGCCGACACGCCGGAGCAGGTCCGCAACGCGCTGGCGTTCGGCGCCGTCGGCATCGGCCTGACGCGCACCGAGCACATGTTCTTCGAGGGTGACCGCATCGACGCGATGCGCGAGATGATTCTCTCGGACTCGCTCGAGGCCCGGGAAGCAGCGCTCGCCAAGCTGCTGCCGTTCCAGCGCGAGGACTTCTTCGGTATCTTCAGGGAGCTGAAGGGCTACCCGGCGACGATCCGCTTCCTCGATCCGCCGCTGCACGAGTTCCTGCCCCACACCGAGGACCAGCAGAAGGACCTCGCCAGGAAGATGGGGATCCCGGTCGAGAAGATCCAGCAGCGGGTGCACGACCTGCACGAGTTCAACCCGATGCTCGGCTTCCGTGGCTGCCGCCTCGGCATCCGCTACCCCGAGATCACGGCCATGCAGGCCCGCGCCGTGTTCGAGGCCGCGGTCGACGCCAACAAGAAGGGCTACAAGGCCCATCCGGAGATCATGATCCCGCTCGTCGGCTTCAAGAAGGAGCTCGACCTGCAGGTGGCGATCGTCCACGACGTGGCGCAGAAGGTGCAGAAGGAACGCAAGGCGACCATCAAGTACAGCGTCGGCACCATGATCGAGGTGCCCCGCGGCGCGATCACTGCCGACGAGATCGCCGAGACGGCGGAGTTCTTCTCGTTCGGCACCAACGACCTGACGCAGACCACGCTCGGGATGTCGCGTGACGACTCCGGCTCCTTCCTGCCGCACTACGAGGAAGAGGAAATCGTCAAGCGCAACCCGTTTGCGACGATCGACCAGTCGGGCGTAGGCGTGCTGATGCGCATGGCCGTGGAGAAGGGTCGGCAGACCCGCCCGAACATCAAGCTCGGGATCTGCGGGGAACACGGCGGCGAGCCCGATTCGGTCAAGTTCTGCGACACGCTCGGCCTCGACTACGTGAGCTGCTCGCCGTTCCGCGTCCCGGTGGCGCGGCTGGCGGCGGCTCAGGCCGCACTCGCGGCGGC
>JAEYZV010000632.1 GCA_023427865.1 Acidobacteriota bacterium | reverse complement strand
ACCGGTGCCAGGGCGCGACGAAGACGGGCATCGGGGTTCATCGGTGCGACTCCCGCTGCAGGCGCGCCCGCAGCACGAGCAGGCCGCGGCGCAGGTGGCTCTTGACGGTGTTCAGGGACATGTCGAGCGTCTGGGCGATTTCGGTGGGCGCAAGGTCGTCCATGTAGCGCAGCATCACGACGAGGCGCGCCCGCGGCGCCAGCCGGGCCAGCGCCTTGTGGACCAGCCGATCGGCGAGCGGGTCGGCCTCGCGTGTCCCCGCGTGCGGTTCGCCGATCTCGTCGAGCGACCGGACCGGACGCCGCGCCCGCAGCGTGTCGATGATGCGATGCGCCGTCGTCCGCCGCAGCCAGGCCGTCAGGTGCGCGGCCGATTCGATGCGCGACAACGAGCCGTGCAGCCGCAGGAACACGTCCTGGGCAATCTCCTCGGCGAACATCGGGTCGCGCACGCCGTGAATGGCAAGGCTGTACACCTTCCGCTGGTGCCGCCTGACGAGCGCCTCGAAGGCGTCGAGATCACCCCGGCGCGCCGACTCGAGCAGTCGCTCGTCGCGATCGACGGTCACCGGGAGCTTGAGCAGGGTGGCGGGGGCGTTCATGGCGCTCACCCTCCATATACGCGAGGGAGGGGCCGGGCGGGTGCGCAGGAATTGCAGAATTGCAGAATTTCAGAAGTTCAGTGCCAATGCGCGCCATCCTCCGATTCCGGCCGGTGTGAGCTGCTTCACACAGGTCGCCGCGCGCTCGTAGGCGTCGCGCATGGCCTCGGCGCCGCCGGGTCGAGTGACTTCCCTGTCGGTCGGGCAGGACCCGGCCGCAGACGGCAGGCCAGGTGCCGCGGGCGGCATCCCGAAACGCGCCGGTTGGGCGACGGCGAGCGCAAGCCCTTCCGCGGCCCAGGCAGGGGCGTCGGCCAGCGCGGCGTGGGTCAGCACGTGCACCAGCTCGTGACGCAGCGCGGGTAACAGGTCGTCGATCCGCGCGGCGCGAAGCGGTGGCGGAGCCATGTCGATCCGGTACCGGCCCGCGCCGAGGGCGCGCGTACTTGCCGACGTCCACCACGCGCGACCCGTGGCGCGCTGGTACGCCTCACGCGTCGGATGCACCCGCAGATCGACTTCGCGCGGCGCCGTCACGGCCAGCGTGGTCCTGAGGTCGGCCAGCATGCCACGCGCCTCCTCACGCAACCGCCCGGCCGCGGCGGTCATCGCGGCCGGTACCCGGACCCGTACCTCGTCACCCGACGACACGAGGCGTGCGCCCGGTACGTACGTCGCCAGCACGGCGCGCGCCGACAGGCCTCGCGCCGCCAGCACGCCCGCGCCCCTGACACACAGCCCTGCTCCATGGCCCTTGCCGCGCCCGCTGAAGCGGTAGCCTCGCGCGGTCCGGCCGACATCCCATGCGTGGCTCTTCAGGACGTGCCACCCGATTCCACGCCCGACGACATGCCGGAACCGCGTGGCCCCGATCTCGTCCGGCGCGACCCCATCGAGCGCGATGCGGTTCGGCATCCCCGCAGGACCTCGCGACAGCACGCGTACGTCCCTGAGCACGTCACCGCTGTGTCCGCTCGCCCGAAGGACCGCCGCAAGGGCGTCGGCGGTGACATCGCTCACCCAGGTGTCGACAGGGTGATCCGCCGGGTCCACGCCGACGTGCGTGCCGACCGCGGCGGCCCCACCCCAGACATCGGCGGCGGCCACCAGCACGCCGCTGCACGAGGCCGAGTACGGCACGGCGGTGACGCGTCCTCCACTCGTAAGGACGAGCCCACGCGTGAGGTCGGCCGCGGCCCGGCTCCAGACCGTGCCCGCACCCACGACCTGACAGTGCGTCGTGTCGCAGACGTCGAACCCGTCGCCCGCATGGCGGCCGTCTGGAGCGAGCCCATAGCTGCGCGCGAGCACCGCGAGTGCCTGGAGCGCCGCCTGCGGCAACCCGGCCTCCCCTTCCGCGGCCACGACCCCTGCGACGTACTCGTGGAGCGGCACGTCATCCACGCGCGTCGGCGAACGCTCGTCGCCTGCCTCACGCAGGCGCCCGACGCGGACCACCGGCTCCTGCGCTGCGGCGGCACGGTCCCAGATGGCGCGGGCGACACGCGCAGCATCGCGCCCCGAGCCTCCTGCGACGCGCACGACGACTGCCTCCGCGAGCTCCGGACGCCATGCGACGACCATCCCCTCCTGCTGCCCTCCCGCAGCCATCGTCGTCCCGGTCTTGGCCAGCGTCAGTGTCGTGTGATCGTCAAGGGCCGAGGCGCTGCCTTCCGACGTCGCCCGCGCCGCCGCCCGCCGGAGTCGAATCGCCGCAACCGGCGGCGCGAGCGCGGCGTGCGCGATTCGGAGCCACTCCCGCATCGGCAGTCGAGGGCCTTCGAGACCCAGTACCACGAGCGGCAGCGGCGCCTCGTCGAACCCCGGTACGTCATGGCCCGACAGCTGTCGCATCGTCCGGGTCAGTCTCTGGCGATCGAGGCGATTGGACAGTTTCACGAAGAAGTGATTGCAGGAATACGCGAGCGCATCTTCGAGCGACAGCGGCCTGCCGAGATCGGCATGGACACAGTCAGCCCGTCGTCCGTGCGTCTCCACGCGCCGTGGGCACACCACACGCAGGTCGGCGACGGCATCGACCTGGTCGAGGGCAGCGCGAGCCGCAACGAGCTTGAAGATGGAACCGGCGTGAACGGGTTGGTCGAGACGGGCGAGGCGATGCGCCTCGATGACATCGCCGCCAGGCCACTGAACGCGCGCCCACGCGGCCTTCGCAA
>JAEYZV010000628.1 GCA_023427865.1 Acidobacteriota bacterium | reverse complement strand
AGGTGCTGGTCGACGAGACGCCAGGGCCAGGCGAGGTAGCCACAGGCGGTGCGCCGCAGCCGCCCGGCGTGGAAGCGCGCGAGAGAGTCGAGGACGCGGCAGAGCGCGCGTCGCATGCCGCCGATGCCGGAGATCTGGCCGACCCGGAACTCTTCGATCCGTCAGAGGTGGCCGATGCCCCGCGTGCTCCGCACCCGCTGAAGCCGGTCGTCGAAGCAATCATCTTCGCCTCGCCCGAACCGCTGACGGTCAAGGCGATGACGCGTCTGCTCGAGGAGCATTCCAAGGAAGACATCGAGGCGGCGCTGCTCGAGGTTCGCGACGCGTACCTGCGTTCCGATGGGCTGCAACTGGTGGAGGTGGCTGGCGGCTACCAGATCGTCACCCGGCCCGAACTGTACGAGTGGGTGCGGCGCCTGTTCAAGGAACGCACCACCTCGAAGTTGTCGGTACAGGCGCTCGAAACGCTCGCGGTCATCGCCTACAAGCAGCCGGTCACGTCGGGCGAGATCGCCGAGATCCGCGGCGTCAGCGCCACCACAGGCGTGCTGAACACGTTGCTCGATCGCAAGCTGGTGAAGATCGTCGGGCGCAAGCAGGTGGTCGGGCGTCCGTTCATGTACGGGACCACGCGCGAGTTCCTCGACAAGTTCGGGCTGAGGGACCTCTCCGACCTCCCGAAGGTCGAGGACATGTCCGACGCGCTGGGCTTCGATTTGCCGACGCCCGTGGACGAGGCCGACGGGGTGTCGCTGCCGTTCGAGGCGCCGGTCGAGCCCGTGCTGTTCGGCGAGGGTGAGCAGTCGGCGGGGTCGGCGCCCGATGCGACCGAGACGGCCGACGCGGGCGAACCTGCCGGGGCGCCGGAGGCTGCCGAGCCAGGCGAAGCCGCCGAACCTGGGGACGCCGCGTCGGACGTCGGCGCGTCAGCAGACCCTGGCGATACGAGCGAAGATGCGTCAGTCGATGCTGACGCGTCAGACGACGAGCGCTGACGGGAGGCGGGTGATGGCGATGCAGCGCCTGCAGAAGATCCTCTCGGCCGCGGGCGTGGCGTCGCGCCGCGTCGCCGAGTCGCTGGTGGCCGAGGGGCGCGTGCGGGTGAACGGCGAAGTCGTCGCCGAGCTCGGCGCCAAGGCCGATCCCGACACCGACCGCATCGACGTCGACGGGCGCCGGTTGCACACCGCCGTGCCGCGACGATACGTCCTGCTGTACAAGCCGGTGCACTACGTGACCACGCGGTCGGACCCGCAGCATCGCCCGACGGTGCTGACGCTGCTGGGGCCGGTGGGGCAGGGGCTGTATCCCGTGGGCCGGCTCGACTTCGACTCCGAAGGGCTCATCCTGCTCACCAACGACGGCGAGCTGGCCGACAGGCTCACGCACCCGCGCCACGAGGTGCCGCGGACGTACGAGGTCCGGGTCTTCGGCGTGCCGACGAGCGAGATGATCCGCAAGCTCGAGACGGGCGTGCCGCTCGACGGCCGCCGCACCGCGCGGGCGAAGGTGCGGGTGATCGAGAGCTTCACCAAGAAGTCCGGCGAGCAGTCGGTGATCGAACTGGTGATCCACGAAGGACGCAACCGCCAGGTGCGCCGCATGTGCCAGGCGGTGGGCCTTCCGGTGATCACGCTCGCCCGGACGAAGATCGGGTCGTTGACCGACCGTCGCCTCAAGCCCGGCATGTTCCGCGAGCTACGGCCGGCGGAAGTCCAGCAACTGCGCGCCGAGTGCGGCCTGTCGCCGACGCCCTCGCAGCCCACCGTACGGCGCACCACCGAGCCGCAGGAAGGGGTGCGCTTCGGCCATGCGCCGACGCCCAGGCACGTCACGCGCACCCGCGGCGGCAAGCCGCGGGCCAAGAAGGCCACGCGCAAGGCCGCACCGAAGATCACGCTCCGCGAAGCGGCACGCGCCGGCCGCGCGCCGAAGAAGCGGGCGCGGTAGTCAACCCATGCGTAGCCGTCGGGCCTGGTCGGTCCCGTCGTTACGTCAGGCCCTGGGCGGTCCCGTCGTCACGTAGCCGTCGGGCCCTGCCCGACGGCCCGAGAGGCACCGGCGATGGACGCCCGGCGAGGCGTCGCTACCACCTTTCGCGGTGCTCCCCGTTCACCACGGCAGCTCTGCCCACATCCGCACGAGGGTGATCAACTCGCCGATGCTCGGCGTGCGCTTCACTTCGGCGTGATTGAGCATCGACGTCACGTGCACGCGGACGGGCGTGCCCTGCGATCGCAGGTAGTCGCCCAGGGCGCTCGCCTCGCTGTCGGGGATCACATCGTCGCCCTGCGCGTGCATGACGAACACGGGCACGATCGGCGCGGGGGATCGCACCGGCGACAGCGCGTCTTCCTGTCCCCACCGATCGAGGAACGGCAGCAGCCGCCGGCCGAGCGCCGTCACGTCGCGCGTGTTCACCATGTGCATGAACGCGCGGGCTTCGGCCGGCAGGTCCGCCTCCATCGTGATGGCCTTCTCGAACTCGAGGGCCGCCTGCGGCTTGTCGAACATGTCCACGTGCGAGGCGTGGAGGAACTGGTGCACGGCGGCGCGGAGTGGTTCCACCTGATCGGCGGGTACCACGTCTTCGGCGATGTTCGTGAGCAGGATCACGCTGCCGTAGTCGTGCGGCGGGTGTGGGCGGCCGTCGGGCTGGATGCCGGTACACAGGTACCGCATCACGGGCGGCTGGCGCGCATGCCCGCCCATCGAGAACACGAACGCGACGCGGTCGCGCAGCGTGTCGCGTCCGGCGGCGACGATCGAGAGGCCGCCGGCGAACGAGATGCCGAGCATGCCGATCCGGCCGT
>JAEYZV010000600.1 GCA_023427865.1 Acidobacteriota bacterium | reverse complement strand
ACACCCGACCTCAGTAGGCGTCCGTCACCGCTGTGGTGGAGGGCGCCTCCGGGGAGGCGCCCTCACGTATGGTGCCGGCTACGGCTTGACGGCGAGGTAACCCGACATCTCCTGATGCAGCGCCGAGCAGAAGTTGGTGCAGTAGAACGGGAACACGCCCGGCCTGGACGCCGTGAATTTCACGGTCTTGGTCTCGCCAGGATCCACGACGATGTTCAGGTTGTGCTCGCTGATGCCCAACCCGTGGATCATGTCGGTGGTCTGCTCGACGTTCGTCACGTGGATGGTGACCTCGTCCCCGGCGTTCACCTCGATCTTGTCGGGCACCAGGCGGCTGCGGATGGCGAGCATCTTCACATCGACGTTCTTCCCGTTGCGCGTGACCCCGGTCTGCGCCGCGTCCCAGACCGCAGACGGGTGCGTGTTCTCGGCCTTCGGGTAGACCTCGATCGGCTTGATCGCATCCACCTTCAGAATCTGCGCAAAGTGCGGCTCCGGCTCGGTGAACGCCTCGTACAGCATCGTCATCTTGTTGCCTTCGATGTCGATCAGCTGGCTGCTCTCGGGCTGCGACGGGCCGACCGAGATGTGCCGCCCCTTGGATAGCTTGTTCATCGCCACCAGGTACTTGCCGTAGGGCTGCTTCGTGTCACTGCCGCCCACCACGAGATGGCCGATGTTGAAGTGCACGGGGATCTTGTCGGTGACGACCTTGTTCATGTCGGCCTTCTGCTCGTCGTTCCAGGGCGGCAGCGACCACTTGGCGACAGCCGACTCGATGTACAGCGAGGTGTAGGCGTTGCCCTTGCCGTCGTACTGCGTGTGCAGCGGACCGAGGCCCACCGGCACCTCGCCCTCGATAGCCGCGTCGTAGCTGATCACCGGCACGCCGCGGAACTCCTCCTGGAACGTCTTGGAGTCGATCGCCTTCTTGATCTTCTCGAAGTCGAACACGGCGGCCACCGGCTGCAGCTTGCCGCCCGCGGCGATCCAGCGACCCGACGGATCGGTGTCGATGCCGTGCGGCGACTTGGGTACCGGCAGGAAGTACATGACCCCCGGGGCCTTCGCCGGATCGATCACCGGCACGCCGTCGACCATCGTCGCCTTGCCGTCGGCAACCGCCTGCTCGGCCGCGCGCCAGGTGACGACGGCGGCGTAGTCTCGCTCGCCCTGCGTGGAGGTGGCCTCGAGCGTCTCGTGCGCCATCTCCGTGTTGTACGAGGTCCAGAACGCCCAGCCCGAGCTCGGGCCCTTGCCCGTCGAGCCGAGGTCCCAGTTGAACGGCGGAGTGAGCACCTGCCAGCCGACGCTCATCTCGCCGGTCTTCGGGTCGATCTTGATGCCGCTCACCATCCCGTTGAACTCGTCCTTGTAGGTGGCGACGTCGGCGTAGCGGCCCTTGGGCAGCGGCACCGAGAAGCGCGACGCGACGAGCACGTACTCGCTGTTCTCGGTCAGGAACGACGAGCCGTGGTTGCCGCTCGAGTTCGGGATCGGCCCGAGGATCTGCTTGGTCTTGAAGTCGCGCAGGTCGATGCGGGCGATGCGGTTGTTGGCGTTGTCGTTGACGAACAGCCAGCGCCCGTCGTACATGCCATCGCTCTGCGACAGGCCCGGGTGGTGCACGTCACCCCAGGTGAAGTTGCCGAGCATGTGCTTGCTTTCCTCGTCGAAACCATAGCCGGTGGCCGGGTACGGCGCAAAGACGGGAATCGTCGCGATGTGGCGCATCGACGGCATGCCGGCCACGTACACCTGGCCCGAGTGGCCACCCGAGTAGAACAGGTAGTACTCGTCGAACTCGCCGGGCGCGACATACGTCCTGGCGGCGGTCGAACCGTCATTGCTGGCCGTCTGCTGGCTTCCCGGCGGGTTACAGCCCGCCGTCAGCAGGAGGGCAACCGTCAGGCTGCCCCCGAGTATCAGGGATACGCGTGTGGACATGTCAGGGGTCCTTGGATGATGAGGGCTACTGCACGATCAGCACGCCGCGCATGCCGACCTGGTAGTGACCCGGGAACGAGCAGATGAACTCGTAACGCCCGGGTTCCGTCGGCGCCGTGAAGGTGACCGTGTCACGCTCGTTGGGCCCGAGGAGCTTCGTGGCGGCCAGGATCTTCGCACCCTGGTCACCCGCTGGAACGTAGTCGGTCGTCACGGCCTCGGCCGCAGCCTGCAGGAACGCCGGCACGTCCGTGTCGCCTGCGAGCAGCACCCAGTTGTGCCCCATCGAGAACTTGGGCGTGGTGCCGGTGTTCACGAGCGTGACGCTCAGCTTCTCACCGGGCTTTGCGGTGATCTCGGTGACGTTGAACTTGATGGTGTCGTCGCCTGTCACCTCGATCGCGCGTCCATCGTGCGTCGTCGTGGCCGGCGCCTTTGCCGGTGCGGAGGTACCGGCCGCGGGCGCAGTGGTGTCGGCGTTCTCGTTCGCGGGCGGGTTGGAACAACCGGTGCCCAGGGCAGCAATGAGGAGTGCGGATATCGCGACGTGTCGGGTCATTGAGCGTCCTTCCTGCGATGCAGTGTCCATCCGAGCCCGCCGTGACGTCTTTGCGCCAGCGCAATAACGACGAGCCCGGTACCACGGTCCCTGGGGACCAAGCATAGACAACTCTGGGAGAAGAAGCAGCCCAGCTCAGCCGACTGGCACTGCGGACGCGTCGCACGACGCTCATTTGCGCGCCCGCAAAGACGATGGACGCGCCGGTAGGCGACACTGGTGTGCATGACGACAAAGCGTCTTCTCGCCGTCATCCTCGCCGTGATTGCCGTCGCCGTGGTCGTGGCGCGCACGCGCAGCGGATCAGCCACCGGTGGAGGCGGCACGGCCTATCAGGTCACCGGCGTGATCACGGCTGCCCCGACCGAGGGACGCGTGATGGTGGCCCACGACGAGATCACCGGGTACATGCCCGCGATGACGATGCCGTTTGCCGTGGACCCGGATGCGCCGCCACAGGTGCGTCCGGGAGACCGCGTCCGGTTCACCCTGCGAGTCGACGGCGCGGCGGCGCTGGCAGGAGACTTCGAGGTGACGGGCTATGACCCCGCGGTGGCCGCCGCGCTCAAGGGTGGCACGGCCGCTCGGAGCACGCGCGTCCGCCCCGGAGACGCGCTGCCGGAATTCACGCTCACCAACCAGGCGGGCAATCCCTTCACGAGCGACGACCTCGAAGGCCAGGTGACGGCGGTCACGTTCATCTTCACCCGCTGCCCGGTTCCCGAGTTCTGCCCCCTGATGTCGAAGCGGTTCCAGGAAGTGCAGCGCGTGAGCGGCGAGGACCCGGCGCTGCGCGGCACCCGGCTCCTGAGCATCACGCTGGATCCGGAGTTCGACACGCCGTCCGTGCTCGAGGCCTACGCACGGTCACTGAAGGCCGATTCCGCGCGCTGGGACTTCGTCACCGGCACGCCCGAGGAGATCGCGCGGCTCACCAGGGCCTTCGCCGTCCACACCGAGAAGAACGGCATGGTGCTCGATCACACGTTGGCGACCGCCGTCATCGGGCGCGACGGACGCGTGGTCGAAATCTGGCGCGGCAACCAGTGGGACCCCGCCGACGTGGTGAAGGCCCTGCGCACCGCCTCCGCGCCGGCCGAACCGTCGGCCTGAATGAACGATCGGGCGCTCAGCGCCCGACCTGCCGCTCCACCTGCCTGGGCCGCTGCTGGGCGAACGTGAACATCCACGCCACTTCCTGTTCGAAGCGTTC
>JAEYZV010000576.1 GCA_023427865.1 Acidobacteriota bacterium | reverse complement strand
CGACGAGCGCCGTGGGCGGGCAAGGCGACCTATCGACCTTGCGGTCACGAGCCACCCACTGGAGCGTCGCGGCGACCGGCCTGCCTGCCTCCGTCACCTGCACGATGTACCCGGAGGGCGGTTCCTTGAACTCGTCGTTCCGTCGCAGGCGGAAACGGTACGGCAGCGCACCACCTGGCTCGACCTGGCTGACGCGCGCCTCGTTCTCGATCGGATCGCCGACCGGCCGCCAATGGTCGTCGGTGTACTGCAGGCGCACCGACAGGTCGCGTGCGCATCCTCCCGAGTTCCTGAGTGCGCCGACGAGCACGCCGAGTTTCGCGTTCTCGTAGGTGACCGCTGAATTCTTGAGGGGCCGCAGTTCCAGGCCCTCACTCGTGAGGATTCGGGCGCTTTGCGGCATGGCCACCCACATGGGCAGCGTTGCCCGCACCTCCACGGACCGCTCCTGCACAGGAGGGCGCATCAGGTCCATGCCGATCTGTGCGGTTGCCGAGGCGGGCCACGGAATCGTGAGCAGCACCAGCATCAGACTCCGCGGGCACGTCACCCCGCGAGGACAGGTTCGCGGCATCAAGAGCGCTCCTTCGGGAGGGAACGTACGGCCACCTTCAATTCGTGTCGATAGATCCTACTTCTATTCGGACGAGGGGACGTGCCTGACGGCACCGCGAGCCACGAATCGAAACGGCCGCTGCACGGCACCTGGTGTCTCCGATGGTAGGGCCCGCTCTCCGAGCGTGGCCTTGGACCAGGCTGGGACAGCCGGCCCTACCTGCTCGAGTCAGCCTCGAGGTCACAATTTCACTGGAAGTTCGGCGGCTGCCCGGGACGATCCGACCGTGACCGTCGGCCCATCGCCTCGTAAGATCGCGGCGATGCCGACCTCCGGTTCTCGATCCGTTCGACGCGCGGTGTTGGCCGCCGCTGTCCTCACGCTCACTGTCTCGTGCTCACCCGCTGCATCGTCGCGCGCGCGGCTCTCGCCATCGGCGCACGCCACGGCGACCACCGCCGGCACCGAGGTGCGCGTGCTGTCCTGGAACGTCGCCGAGACCGCCTTCGTCCGCGACGTGGACGCCTTCCGCGGGCACCTGGCGCAGGCGCGGCCCGACATCCTGCTGCTCGACGAAGTGCTGCCGACGGCTGCGGGCACTCCGCTGGCCGACGCCCTCGCGCCCATCGGATCGGCGCATGCCGGCGAGTGGCAACTCGTGGTCGGCGACAGCGGCGGCCGCCAACGCGGCGTGATCGCCAGCCGCCTCCCGCTCGAACCGCTTCAGGAGCTGGCCGGGCCGGTGCCGTATCCGGCGGCCGATCGCGAGCGGCTCGAGGCGCGCATGGTCGCGGCAAACGAGGCGCGGCCGGTCTACACGATGGAGGGCGGCATTCCCGTCAGCGGCGCCATCGTGCAGCTGGGTTCGCGACGCCTGCTCGTCGTTGCTGCCGACCTGCAGTGCTGCGGCGGCACGCCCGACAGCTGGCAGGAGGAGCGACGACGCGTCGAGACGCGCGAGATCAGGCGGCGCGTCGCGCAGGTGCTGGCACGAACGCGCGTGGACGGCGTGATCGTCGCCGGCGACCTGAACCTCGTGAACACGCCGTTGCCGCTGATGATCCTGGCAGGCCCCTACCCTGCGCCGCACCACGGCCTGCTCGCGGCGGAGCTGGCACATCTGGATGGCACCGACACATGGACATGGGACGGGCGCGGTACACCCTTCCCATCACGCCCGATGGACTTCCTGCTGTACGACCCGCGCGCCCTGGAGTTGCGCGAGGGCTACGTCCTCGATTCGGCGGACCTGGCGCCGGCAGAACTGGCGCGCCTCGGCCTGCAGCCGGAGGCCTCGTCCAGGCTGTCGGACCATCGCCCGCTCGTTGCGTCGTTCGCATGGCGGGGGCAGGAGCGCGACTGAGGCAGGGAGAGGCCCCGTTGGGACAACGGGCCCTACCGGCCCCCAGTACCCGGAACCGACTTAGAGGCTCACCGTCCTGCCCGTCTTCGCGGCCTCGTAGATCGCCATCATCGCGCGGAGGTCTTTCAACCCTTCCTCGCCCGGCGTGCGCGGTTCGGTATTTCCCTTCACGCACTCGGCCATGTGATCCATCTCGAGGGCGAAATGATTCCGCTCGGGCAGCGAACGCAGTTCGACCGTGCTGCCGCGGATGACGCGCATGCGCAGGTCGGTGTAGCTCAGGGCCGGCTCCAGCTCGAACGAGCCCTTCTCGGCGTGCACACGGAAGCGGTTGAGTCCGACGCCGTAGCTCGACACGCAGTTGGCGAGAATGCCGCTCGGGAAGCGCAGCTGGAAGTTGATCGTCTCTTCGACGCCATCGACGAAGCGCGGATCGCCAGGGGTCGTGTACTCCATGGCGTTTATCGCGACCGGCTCCTCGCCCGACAGGTATCGCGCCGCGTTGAGGGCATAGATGCCGATGTCCATGAGTGAGCCGCCGCCGGCCAGCGCCTTCTTCAGCCGCCACTGGTTCGGGTTGCCGATGCTGAACCCTGCCTCGCACAGCAGCACCTTCGCCTTGCCGAACTCCTGCTTGCGCACCATGTCGATCATCGCCATGTTGTACGGCTCGTACCGCAGGCGATAGCCGATCATCAGCTTCCTGCCAGCCGCCTTCGCCGCCGCGATCATCTCCTCGCACTCCTGCGGCGTGTTGGCCATCGGCTTCTCGCACAGCACGTGCTTGCCGGCCTCGTGCGCACGCACGGTGTACTCGCGGTGCATGCTGTTGGGCAGCACGACGTACACGATGTCGACGTCGGGGTTGTCCTTCATCCGGTCGTACGTGTCGTAGCCGTAGATGCCGCGCTCGGGCACGCCGTACGCAGCGGCGAGCGTCTTCGCCTTGGCAGGATCGCCGCTCACGAGTGCGGTGGGACGAGCGTGGCGACAGTGCGCGAACGCGGGCAGGATCTGGTTGATCGACAGGCTGCCGAGGCCGACGATGGCGTATCCGAGCTTCTTCTCGGGCGGACCGGGCAGGCGCGGCTGCGCAGCGGCGCCGCGGGCGCCGGCCAGCGAGGCAGCCGCGAGCGAGAGGCCGGTGGCCTGCAGGAAGTGCCGGCGGGATGTCTCTGGCTTACGCATGCGGGGGATCTCCTGGATAGGAATCGGCCTTCGGCATTCGGCCGTCGGCACTCGGCGGTCAGTCGGCCTTGGTCATTCGGCCGTCGGCCTTCGGCGCGGGCGGAGCGAGCGCCCTGCCGTACACGCGCCACATCAGGACTGCACGTCACCCGAGCTTGCCGACGATGGCGTCGACATCGTACACGCAGCCGCCCCACGTGCCGCCGCTCGCGGCCTGCAGCGCCGCCCAGAGGCGCGTGGCTGGCGGCAGGTCCGGGTGCGGGCCGAGCGCCGGATGCGGCGGACGGCTCGCCAGCGTCTCGTGGTCGGGCACGAGTTCACCGGTCGCCTCGTCTGCCCGCACGAGGTCGATGCTGCCGGTCAGCGCACGGGTGTCGATCACCACGCGCACCGTATCGCCATCGCGCAGCCGTCCGAGTGGTCCGCCGGCGAGCGCTTCCGGTCCCACGTGCCCGACACACGGCCCGGTCGACACTCCCGAGAACCGCGCATCGGTGATGAGCGGCGTGCCGCGGAAGGCCGGCAGGTGCTTGAGTGCCGACGTGACCTGGTAGACCTCCTCCATGCCGGTGCCCATCGGACCGATCCCGGCCACCACGACGACCTCGCCGGGCTTCAGCGCGTCCGCGTCGTGCCCCTTGATCGCACGGATCGCCATGGCCTCGCTCGTGAACACCCGCGCCGGGCCGACATGTCGGTAGACCCCGTGCGCGTCGAGCAGGTCGCGCGCGATCGCCGTACTCTTCACCACGGCGCCATCGGGCGCCAGCGTGCCACGCACGAAGCACACGGTGCTGGTGAGACCTGCGACTGCTGCGTGCGAAGGTGGCACGATCACGACGTCGGGATCGACACGATCACGCTCCTGCAGGAGGCGCCGGCATCGCTGCCGGCGTTCGCTGTCCTGCCACCAGTCGAGCACCTCGTCGAGCGTGAGCCCGGTGCACGTCGGTACCTTCGTGTCGATCAGGCCGAGGGCGCGCAGGTGCAGCAGCACCTCGGGCACGCCGCCAGCAAGATGCACGCGGACCGTCGGGTGCGGGCCCGCGGGCAAGGCATCCACCAGGCGCGGCACCGCCCGGTTCACGGTGGCCCAGTCCTCGATGCCGGGCCGGCGCAAGCCCGCGGCGTGCGCAATCGCCGGTACGTGCAGCAGGAGGTTCGTCGACCCACCGAAGGCGGCATGGGCCACCATCGCGTTCCGGATGGACGCGTCGGTGACGAGCGCGGCGGCCGACAGGCCAGATGCGCGCTGCGCCTGCAGTCCGTGCACGGCGCGGGCCGCACCATCGAGCCAGATCGCCTGTCCCGACGGCGCAAGTGCGCTGTGTGGCGGCGCCAGTCCCAGCGCCTCGGCGACCACCTGCGCCGAGGCAGCGGTGCCGAGGAACTGACAGCCGCCGCCGGGCGAGGCACAGGCGCGGCAGCCGAGCGCCGCGGCCTCCTCGAGCGAGATCAAGCCGTGCGAGAAGCGCGCGCCTATCGTCTGGACGGTGCCCGCATCCTCGCCGTCGGTGGCCGGCAGCGTCACGCCCCCCGGCACGATGGCCACGGGGAGGTCGCCGGCAGCGGCAACGGCCATCAGCATCGCCGGCAGGCCCTTGTCGCAGGTGGCGACGCCGAGCACCGCTGAACGCGTCGGCAGCGATCGGATCAGCCGACCGAGCACGGTCGCCGCGTCGTTGCGGTACGGGAGGCTGTCGAACATGCCCGCCGTGCCCTGCGACCGGCCGTCGCACGGATCGGTGCAGAAGCCCGCGAACGGCGTCCACCCGGTCGCGCGACACGTCAGCGCCGCCTCACGCATCAGCAGGCCGACCTCCCAATGGCCGGTGTGGTAGCCGAGAGCCAGCGGACGGCCGTCTGGCTCGCGCATGCCGCCGAGCGTGCTCAGGAGCAGCATCTGGGGCTGGCGCACGGCCGCGGGGGACCAGCCCATGCCGACGTCGAGCGACCAGCCGAAGAGGTCGCCGCTCGGCTTGTCGCGCAGGTCCTCGGGCGTGAACGGCAGCTGCCCCTCGGGACCGGGGGCAGCCGTGGTGATGTCGAAGATCGCGGCGTCGCCGCGATCGAGGGCGGGGGGGACGGAAGGAGCCATGGACACCTTCCGTGGATGCTACTGCGAGTCGGGCGGCGCAGAACGGCCGGCTGGGACAGCCGGCCCTAGCTAGCGGCGGCGCCCCTACCTCGCGGCGGCGGCCGTGCCGGCGGCGGGGGCGGGCACCAGGCGCGCGATGCGATCGGGCTGGTTGAACGCGACGTAGATGGCGCCGTCGGGGCCCATCACCACGTCGCGCAGACGCCCGACGTTCTTGAAGAGGACTTCCTGCTTCACCGTCGTCCCGTCGATCTCGAGGCGGCGCAGTTCCTGGGCCGCGAGCGAGCCGACGAAGAGGCTGCCCTTCCAGTTGGGGAACTTCGTCCCCGTGTAGAAGCCGATCGACGAGACGGCAATCGACGGCACCCAGTAGGTGATCGGCTGCTCCATGCCCGGGGCCGCCGTCTTGTCGGTCATCGGCGTGCCGTTGTAGTTCATCCCGTAGGTGATCACCGGCCAGCCGTAGTTCTTGCCCTTCTCGACCAGGTTCAGCTCGTCGCCGCCGCGCGGCCCATGCTCCACGTCGTAGAGCGCGCCCGTCGTCGGGTGCTGCGCGAGGCCCTGCGGATTGCGGTGCCCGTAGCTCCAGATGCTCTTGATGGCGTCGGCCCGATCGACGAACGGGTTGTCCTTCGGGATGCTGCCGTCCTCGTTGATGCGGTGCACCTTGCCGTTGGGACGGGTGACGTCCTGCGCGTCGGCCATCTGGCCGCGCTCGCCAATCGAGAAGAAGACGTGCCCCTTGCCGTCGAACACGAAGCGTGACCCGAAGTGCACGTTGCCCGTCCGGTAGGTCGCGGCCGGCGCCTTGAACAGCTGCTGCACGTCCACGAGCGCGTTGCCCTTCAGCTTCGCGCGGATGACCGCCGTCATCGCCGAATCGTTCTCGCCGGGGTCGCTGTACGAGAGATAGATCCAGCCGTTCCTGGGGTAGTCCGGATGGACGGCCACGTCGAGCAGACCGCCCTGCCCCTTGGACCACACGGCCGGCACGCCTGACACGGGCTCCGGTGCGAGCACGCCCCTGGCATCGGCGATCCGGAGCGCGCCGCCCTTCTCGGCAATCAGCATCCGTCCGTCGGGCAGGAAGTCGAGCCCCCACGGCGTGGTCACGCCCTCGACGACGGTCTCCAGCTTGAAGGTGTGCTTCTCGCTCTGAACCGTGACGTTGGGCTGCGGCGCGGCGTAGTTGGCGCCCGCGGCGCGGGCCTTGCCCGCCGTCTCGCGGATGTAGACCACCATCGCGCGGATGTCCTCGTCGTTCAGCAGCCCGCCGAACGCCGGCATGCCCTTGTCGACGCGCCCGTTCTTGATGACCGCGGCGAGCGACGCATCGTCGCCAGATCCGCTGGTCCATACGTCGTCGAGCATGCTCGGCGCCTGCGCGCCCTGCATGTTGGGACCGTGACAACTGGCGCAGACGTCGGCCCAGACCTTGGAGACGTCCTTCTTGGGGGCGGGCGCCTGCGCGAGGAGCAGAGGGGCAGCCGCGAGCGTGCTAGCACCCACGACGAGGGCAGACAGGCGGAGAAGCATGAGTGTTAGGGTACCACCCGCACGAGCCCACGGTCGCGCTGGTTTGTCGCCTGCGATCGTCATCGCGGCAAGCCGACGCGCTACGCGCCCGCCCTACCCCGACTCCTTGTACCAGCTCATGAGCGGCTCGTAGCTCACGCCGAGGTGATCTAGCGCGTTCTTCGGGGCGCCGGTCCACGTCAGGACGAAGGTGTTGCCCTTGTAATCGAGGTCGGCGATGCCGATCTTGCTGGTGAAGAAGCCCGTCGCGGTGAGGTCGCGCATCGCGCTGAAGAACCGCACGCCATGCGAGTGCTCCGGCCGCGCCTTGGCCGGGTACGCGAGGGCATCGCACATCTCGCCCTGCTGCGCGGGTGTGCACTTCACGAATGGCTGCCCGTAGCGTTTGCGGCACTCCGAGTCCACCCAGCGGACGCCGCCGCGCATCAGCAGCTGGCGCTGCGGCTGGTCGACCATCATGAAGTCGATGAACTCGGGTACGCCCGCGTCGCTCGCGTTCCCCGACCGCTCGTCCTTCGGGATGATCAGGTTGGCGAACGCCGTCACCGTGGCGTACTCGTGCGGCGTGAAGTACTTCGGCTTGTAGGCCGCCTTCGCGCCTGCGGCGCTTCGGCGAGCCTGCTGCGCGTGCTGATGCGCCTGCTGCGCCTCGGCCTCGGTCCACGCGATGCCGGTGAGCACGGGGGCGGCGCCGAGCACCTGCAGCGCCTTGCGTCGATTCAGTTTCTCCATCGTGTGTCTCTTTGCCGGCCAGGCTCGGAGAGCCGGCCCTACCACCTCTGAGAGCCGGCCCTACCTGACTCGGAGCCGGCCTAGACCGACAGCGCCTTGCGCTGGTCGGCGATGTACTCGCACGTGCGCCAGGCGAGCGCCATGATCGTCCACGTGAGGTTCTTGTCGGCCTGCGACACGAACGGTCCCGCGTCGGCCACGAACAGGTTCTTCACCTCGTGTGCCTGGCAGTGCTGGTTCAGCGCAGACGTGTTCGGGTCGTTGCCCATGCGCACCACCCCGGCCTCGTGGATGATGCGACCGCCGGCCGCCAGGCCGTAGTCGTCCTCCGGGCCGGGGACGCGTCCGAGCACCGTGCCGCCCATCTCCTCGATGAGCGCCGTGAACGTCTCCATCATGTGGCGCGCCTGGAGGCGTTCCGCCTCACCGAACTTCCAGTGGAAGCGCGGGACGGGGATGCCCCACTTGTCGACGACGCCGGGGTCGATGTCCATGTAGGTGTCCTTGTTGGGCACCATCTCGCCGCGTCCGGCGAATCCGATCGTCGCGCCCCACAGGCGCCGGTACTCGTCCTTCAATCCCTTGCCGTAGCCGCCGCCCGAACCTCCCGGGTGCCGCTCGATGCCGCCCATGAAGCCGAACCCCGGCATGCGCCGGCCGCCGCCCGGTTCGATGTGATACCCGCGCGGGAACGGCAGCTTGTCCTTCACGTTGTTCAGCCACCACGGCATGTAGAGGTGCATGCCGCCCGTGCCGTCCTCGTTGTGCAGCGGCATGCCGACCATCTTCGGGATGAACCCCGACAGACCGGCGCCGGTGGAATCGGTCAGGTACCTGCCGACCACGCCGCTGCCGTTGGCGAGGCCGTTCGGGAAGCGCGCGGACTTCGAGTTGAGGAGCAGGCGCGCCGACTCGCAGGCGCTCGCGGCGAGCACGACGATGCGGCCGTTGACCGTCCGCTCCTCTCCCGTCGTGGTGTCCACGTACGAGACGCCGGTGGCCCGCCCTTCGGCATTGCTCAAGACCTCCCGCGCCATGGCGTCGGTCACGATCGT
Organism: Acidobacteriota bacterium; assembly: GCA_023427865.1. Lineage (GTDB taxonomy): Bacteria > Acidobacteriota > Vicinamibacteria > Vicinamibacterales > Vicinamibacteraceae > Luteitalea. Next base: position 87 of record JAEYZV010000576.1, on the reverse strand, counting down.
GAGCTTGCCGGTCTTCATCGCCGGCGGGATCAGCACCGTCGGCGACTGGAAGTTCGAGTGCGTGGTGCAGCCGCGCCCGCACTGCGC
>JAEYZV010000561.1 GCA_023427865.1 Acidobacteriota bacterium | reverse complement strand
TTGTCGAGGCGGCGCTCCAGCAGTTGCAGCAGCGTCTCGCCGGTGATGCCGCGCTGGCGGTCGGCGGCCTCCGGCAGTGCGCGGGTGCGCAGGCAGCCTGCCGGGATGACCGGCGGCGGCCAGGCGGAGGTCCCGGGCGTCATGTTCCGGGCCCCTGGCCCTTATCAGACTGGAAAGGACTACATCGATGCTGTGGAAGGGGTTCCAGCGCCCGAAGCGACTCGACGTCGACCGCGAGAGCCAGACCGGCAGGTTCGGGCAGTTCACCGCGCAGCCGTTCGAGCGCGGGTGGGGTACCACCATCGGCAACGCGATGCGCCGGGTACTGCTGTCGTCCATCGAGGGCGCGGCGATCACCGCGGTGAAGATCGAGGGTGTCCAGCACGAGTTCTCGCCCGTCGAGGGCGTGGTGGAGGACGCCACCGACATCATCCTCAACCTCAAGCAGGTGCCGTTCAAGCTGCATGGGGACGAGACGAGGATGCTGTACCTCCGCGTCGACAAGCCGGGGCCGGTCTACGCGCGTGACATCGAGATCGACCAGTCGGTCGAGATCCTCGATCCCGACGCGCACATCGCCACCGTGTCGGACGGCGGCAAGCTGAACATGGAGCTGCGCCTGAAGAACGGCCGCGGCTACGTGTCGGCCGACCGCAACTTCGACGAGGACCTCGGCATCGGCTGGATCCCGGTGGACTCGGTCCACTCGCCGGTGCGCAAGGTGAACTACCTCGTGGAGTCGGCGCGTGTCGGCCAGAACACCGACTACGACAAGCTGACGCTCGAGGTGACCACGAGCGGCGCGATCACGCCGACCGAGGCCATCGAACTGGCCGCGCACCTGCTGCGCGACCACCTGTTCATCTTCGGTGGTGACGATGACGACGATGTCGTTGTCGGCGAGGCTGGCGACGCCACGCCCGCGACGCTGACCGAGGAGAGCAACGAGCACCTCGACAAGAGCATCGAGGAACTCGAGCTGTCGGTGCGCTCCTACAACTGCCTGAAGAATGCCAACATCCGGACCATCCGGGAGCTGGTGGCCAAGACCGAGAACGACCTGCTGAAGACGAAGAACTTCGGCCGCAAGTCGCTCAACGAGATCAAGGAGATCCTGCAGACGATGGGTCTCAGCCTCGGCATGAGCGTGGAGCAGCCGGCGCAGTAGGCCCCTCGCAGGCTGCAGGCCACAGGCTGCAGGCTACGGGAGACGAGTAGACCATGAGACACGCTGTTGCCCATCGCAAGCTCGGACGCGTCACCGAGCACCGCATCGCGCTCCTGCGCAACCAGGCCCAGGCGCTGCTCCGCCACGAGCGGATCCAGACGACCGTACCCAAGGCCAAGGAGCTGCGCCCCTACGTCGAGCGCATCATCTCGATTGCCAAGCGCAGCCTCGTTGCGCAGGGCACCGACGACGAGAGGCGGATTCGCCGCATGACGGCCGAGCGCCTCGTGGCGCGCGACGTCTCGGACAAGAAGATCGTGACGAAGTTGTTCGACACGATCGCCCCGCGTTTCGTCGAGCGTCCGGGTGGCTACACCCGGCTGCTCAAGCTCGGGCACCGGCGCGGCGATGCCGCCGAGGTCGCGCAGATCGAGCTCGTCGGCAGCGAGTACGATCCGAACGCCGACGCGCCGCAGGCCGAGGCCGCCGCCGAGCAGCCGAAGGGGCTGCGTGGCCGTGCCCGTGCCGCGGTGAAGAAGCTGCAGGACGAGGGCGCCGCTGAAGGCGAAGAGAAGCCCAAGCGCGCCCGCAAGGCCGCGAAGAAGGAAGAGTAGGTAGGGCGCGTTCCCCGAACGCGCCATCTGAATCACGGAATGGGCCGCGCCACACGACGCGGCCTTTTCCTTTTCAGGCGGGACTGTCGCTGGTAAGCTCGAGCTTCCATGCATCTCAGGGAAGCGCTGGCGGCCTGGGCGCGGGGCGTCGCAGGCGGCGCCGTCTGGTCCGGCACCGCGCTGGTCGTGCCGGCAATCGCGGTGATCCGCGATCATCAGGTGGCACTCGCCATCGTCCTGTTCGCCATGGAGACGGTGCTCGCGAGCGCGATCCTGAGGTTTCGCATTGCGCGGGCGCTGCACGGAATGCCGTTCGATACGGAGGCTTCGGCACGACTCCGAGCGGCGCGGGGCGCGGCGGGGACGGCCGCCGCGTTCAGCCTTGGCTCCGGGGGCCTGGTGCTCGTGTTCTTCCTCGCCTACGACCTCCAGGCGGCGCAGTTGCCTGCGGTCGCAGCGGCGCTGGTGCCATGGATCACGTGGATGGTTGCCGGACTGCTGGCGGGCGCGATCCTCGATTCGTTCCTGGCGCCTGTCGGTTCGGTCGCCTGGCTCGAGACATCGGCGGCCTGGCAGTTCCGCCGGATTGCGGCGCCGGCATTCGCGTACCTTCCGGGCGCGCTCCTCACCGCGTGGATGGGCACATCGCAGGGGTTCCTGTGGCCGTGGTTCGTGGTGCGGGCCTTCACCGACATCACCGCCCTTTCCCCCGGCGCACGCGAACAGACCCGGTCCGTCGTCTTCGGCCTCGCCCAGGACAACAGCGGACGACATCCCGGAACCCCAACCGTTCGCCGCGACGGCGCACCTCGTTCTGACGTGTGATGGCCTCCCACGTCCTCCAGACGATTGGCGCCCGTCTCGGTGCCGGACGCGGCCTGTGGGCCTTCGTGGCCTTCCTGTTTCCCACGCTCGCCGTCGTCCGGGACGACAGCGTGGCGCTTGCGATGCTGTTGTTCGTCGCGGAGACGCTGCTCGCCTCCGCGCTGCTCGGCGTGCGTGTCGCGGCGAGTCGACGCGCACACGGTTCCGACGTCACCGCTGCCTACCGGCTTCACGAGGCCTGGCGCGTGCTCCTGATCTTCGTCGGACCCTTCAGCCTCGCATGCGCGTTCATGCTGGGGGCCGTCACCGCCATCGAGGCATCGAAGGGCGGCATCCACGTCGACCTGGCTGCCTTCCTCGATCGCGGGAAGTGGATGGCGCTGCTGCTCGTCGCCAGCGTGGCCATCGACACGCTCGTCGCGCCCGTTCGGTCGGTGCACTGGCTCGAAACGAGCGTGGCCTGGCAGGGCAGCCGCACCGCGGTCATGTTCCTGGCGGTGCTGGTCGGGTGGCCGTTCATGTTGTTCACCGGCACCACCCAGGCATTCTTCTGGATCTTCTTCGCGTTGCGCCTGCTGACCGACATCGGGAGCCTGCAACCCGGCGAGCGCGAGCGCATACGCACGCAGATGTTCGGCGAACCGTACGCGCCTCCGGCGACCGTCGAGGCCGCAGGGCAGCGTCCGCCTACGGCCGCGGCCTGACCATCACCGGCTGCGTCCAGGCGATGGCACCGTTGGACTCGATGACCTTCGCGCGGACGTAGGGCTCGCGCCCCGTGCGCGAGTACGTCGCGTTCGGACCCTCGACCTCCTTCAACACCGCGCCGCCGTCCCCGATGAACTGGATGCGGTAGCCGCTGAACGTCGTCGGCTTCACGGCAATCGTGATGGCGGCGTCGGTCACGCTGTACTCGGCCAGTTCGACACCCGTGGAGGCGTAGAACTCGCCGCGATCGAGGGCCTCGACGATCGCCCGCGGCTCGAGGCGCGGCGCGCGTACGACAACCCAGCCCTGTCCGGGCTTGGAGGCGGTGGGGTCCCATGGCCGCTTGAAATGGTGCGCGTCGTCCACGGCGATGCCGTACAGGAGAACGCCGCGCGACAGGATGGCGTCCCAGGCCTGTTCCAGCCCGGGATGCCCGCTGCCCCCCAGGTGATTGACCATCGGGTGGCCGTTGAATATCTCGAACAGCCTGTTGTTCTTCACCGCGGCGAGTTCGTCGGGCGTGATCGCCCAGCCGAAGTTCGGGTGGTTGATGTGCGGGATGCCGTTGACGCCGCGGATCGCGTCGACGTTCTTCTGCAGCACGTCGACGACGCTGCTGCCGGAGGCGGGATCGACCTTGCGCGAGACGTCGAGGCCGTTGATGTGCAGCGGCTTGCGGTCGTGACGCGACGTCACCTCCTCGCCGCGGATGACGAGGAACTTCTCGTCGGCACCGTGCAGCGCCTGCAGCGCGGTGACGTCGGTGAGGAAGTTGTGATCGGTGATCACCACGAAGTCGTAACGATGCTCGCGATACCAGCGCACGACCTCGTCGGGCGTGCTGTCGCCGTCGCTGTTCAGCGTATGCGTGTGCGTGTTGCCCTTGTACCAGCGGTACTGGGCGGGTGCCGCTGGCGACGTGGCAGGCGCCTGGGCCTGGGCCGCGGCGATGACCGCGTACCCGGCGGCGCCGAGCAGCGTGGAGGCAAGCAGGAGGCGGCGACGGTTCATGTAGGCACAAGCGTAGCGCAGATGGGGACGCTGCCCGCCGGGCCCGGCGGCTATGTAAGCAGCCCTAGGGAGGCGTCTGGTGTAAACCGCGTACGTGGACGTCCGACGAAATCCCCCCTACGTTGGGGTCGGGCGCAATCACCCTACGTAAGCGTCGAGCGTAAGCGCCCGTACGTAAGCGTCGAGCGTAAGCGCCCGTACGTCAGTGTCGGGCGTAATCACCCGTACGCAGGCGTCCGGCGGGATCTCCCGTACGTTGGCGTCGGGCCTTGCCCGACGCGAATTCCCGAATCCCGACGCCCGAATCCCGAGTCCCGACCCATCCCTACGCTTCGCTGGGCTCGAGGCCGTGCTCGGCCTTGTGCGCAGCGACGATCTTGGTCTGCAGGTGCGCCGGTACTTCCTCGTAGTGCGAGTGCGCCATGGTGTAGGAGCCGCGTCCGCCGGTCGCCGAGGTGAGGTGCTGCTCGTAGGTGAGCATCTCCGCCATCGGCACCTGTGCCTTGATCACGGTGGCGTGCCCGCGGGCGTCCATGCCGCTGATGCGCCCGCGGCGTCCATTGAGATCGCCCATCAGGTCGCCCGCGTACTCGTTGGGCGCGTGCACCTCGACCTGCATGATCGGTTCGAGCAGCACGGGCCGGGCGCGCGTCATCGCGTCGCGGAAGGCGATGGAGCCTGCCATCTTGAACGAGAGTTCGTTGCTGTCCACCGGATGGTACGAGCCGTCGAAGACGGTCGCCTTGAAGTCGACCATCGGGAAGCCGGCAAGGTAGCCGCGCGTGCGCGCTTCCTGGATGCCCTTCTCGACGGCAGGCACGAACTGGCGGGGGATGGCGCCGCCGAAGATGTCGTCGTGGAACTCGAAGTCGGATCCGCGGGGCAGCGGCTCGACGCGGATCTTGCAGTCGCCGAACTGCCCGTGGCCGCCGGTCTGCTTCTTGTGCCGGCCGTGGGCCTCGGTCGACGCGGTGATCGTCTCGAGGTAGGGGATGCGTGGCAGCTTGAGCGTGACGTCGACGCCGAATCGCCGCTTCAACTTGGCGACCGTGACTTCGAGGTGCATCTGGCCCTGCCCGGAAATCAGCTGTTCGTGCGTGCGCGGGTCCCGATCTGTCCGGATCGTCGGGTCCTCTTCCTGCAGCCGGTGCAGCGCGGTGCTGATCTTCTCCTCGTCGCCGCGTGACTTGGGTTCGAGCGCGTACGACAGCAACGGCTCCGCGAAGGCGATGGGCGGCAGCGCGTAGACGCTTGCCTTGTCCGACAGCGTGTCGCCGGTCTGCGCGTCCTTGAGCTTGGCAATCGCGCCGAGATCGCCGGCCTGCAGGTCGTTCACCTGCGACTGCGTCTTCCCCTGCAGTGCGAGCAGGTGCGCGATGCGCTCCTGCGTGCCCCTCGAGACGTTGGTGAGCGTCGTGTCGTTCTTCACCACGCCGGAGACCACCCGGAACAGCGAGACGCGGCCCGCGAACGGGTCGGCCACCGTCTTCCAGATGAAGATGGCGGTCGGTGCCGCTTCGTCGGCCGGGACCTCGACGAGCGCCTCGCTGCTGCGGTCGGTGGCCGGCAAGGGTCGATCGGCCGGGGACGGGGCGAACTGGGTGATGGCCTCGAGCAGCCGGTCGGCGCCGATGTTCTCGAGTCCGGAGGCACAGAACACCGGGACGACGGCCCCATTGCGCACGGCCGTCCGCAGACCTCCGACGAGTTCGTCGTCGGTGAGCGTGCCTTCGTCGAAGAACCGCGACATCAGCTCGTCGTCGGCCTCGGCCACGAACTCGACGAGCGCCTCGCGGGCATTCTTCGCCTCGACGGCGAGGCTCTCGGGGATGGCGACGGCCTTGCCGCGTCCCGTACCGCCGTCGTACGTGTACGCACGCTGCCCGATCAGGTCGATGACGCCGCGAAAGCCCTTCTCCTCGCCGTAGGGAAGTTGGACCGGCACGAGCGTGCGACCGAAGGAGGCCTGCAGGTCTTCGAGCGCGGTGGCGAAGCTGGCGCGATCGCGATCGAGGCGGTTGACCACGACGAAGCGGGCAAGGCGTTGGTCTGCGGCGAGCGTCCACACCCGCTCGGTCTGCACCTCGACGCCGGATACGGCGTCCACCACGACGAGGGCCGCGTCGGTGACGCGCAGGGCAGCGCCCGTCTCGCTCAGGAAGTTGCCGAAGCCGGGTGTGTCGACGAGGTTGATCTTCGTGCCCTGCCAGTCGAGCCACGCGGGCGTCGCCGCGAGTGTGTGCTTGCGGATGATGGCTTCTTCGTCGAAATCGGTCGGCGCCGTCCCGTCGTCCACGCGCCCGAGCCGCGTCGTGGCGCCCGCGGTGAAGAGCAGGGCGGAGATGAGCTGGGTCTTGCCGGAGCCGTTGTGGCCGACCACAGCCACGTTGCGAATGGACGCCGCTGAGTACGTGGGCATGAGCACCCTCTGAGGAGGAAACCGCTACACGCCGCGATGCTATGACAGAGGGGGCAGGGGGACAAGCCTGGGGGGGTGGGTCTCGGGACTGGGGAGTCGGGATTGGGGGGATAGCGTAGGGATCCCTCCGCTTCCCGAAAGCCCTCTTCTCTGCCGAACCCGGTACCCGGTACCCGGTCCTACGCTACTCGTAGCGGAGCGCTTCGATCGGATCGAGTTTGGCGGCCTTGATGGCCGGGAGCATGCCGAACAGAATGCCGACGGTGGCCGAGAAGCCGACGCCGACGAGGAACGACCAGACCGGCAAGGCGACGGGGAATCCGGCAAACAGGTTGACCGCGTAGCCGATGCCCGCGCCGAGCAGAATGCCGAGCAGCCCGCCGAGCGAGGTGAGGAACACGGCCTCGAGCAGGAACTGCACGAGGATCTCGCGTCGTCGGGCCCCGAGCGCCTTGCGGACGCCGATCTCGCGCGTGCGCTCGGTGACCGAGATGGTCATGATCGCCATAACGCCGATGCCGCCCACCATGAGTGCGATCGACGAGATCACCACGAGCGCGAGCACGACGGCCTGGGTGAACTGCCGCAGGAACGACACGATGAAGTCGGCGGTCACGGTGTCGAAGTCGTTCTCCTCCCCGAGCTTCAGCCGGTGCCGGGCGCGCATGATCGACTCGATCTCGGTGAGCAGCTCGTCGAGATCGACGCCGTCGACGCCGGAAACGACGATCGTCAACGGCCTGAAGAGGATGCCGCGAAACCGCGGGGTCGGGTAGCGTTTCTCGTACGTGGTCCACGGAATCACGGCGAAGTTGTTGGCGTCGCCGAGCGCCCCGGGCCGCTTGTCCATCACGCCGACGACCTCGTACGTCTCGCGCCCGATGCGCAGCCGCTTGCCGATCGGGTCGATGCCGCGCGTGAGGAACAGCGTCTCGGCGGGCCCGTAGCCGAGGACGACGACGTTGCGGCGGTTCTGCACCTCGAAGTCGCCGAAGAATCGTCCCGCCATGAACGGAATGAAGTTCAGGTCGCCCCAGTTGGACGTGGCGCCGATGACCGCTGCGGGCTTGGTCGCCTCCCCGGCGAACGACATCCGCTCGACGGCCGCAAACGGGCCGCCGCCGCCGAACTGCAGGCCCACTTCGTCGACGAGCGGCGAGTCGGCAAGCGCCCTGGCGTCCTCGTTGGTGAGATTCGGGCGCTTGATCAGTTCGAGGAAGCTGCGGCCGCTCGTGAAGCTCTGGAAGCCGAGCTTCTGCACGAACACGGTGTTGCTGCCGAAGGCGCGGATCTGGTTCTCGAGCGAGTCGCCGAAGCCCTTGATCAGCGCGGTCATCGCCACGATCGACATGACCCCGATCACCACGCCGAGGATCGTCAGCGCCGAGCGCAGCTTGTTGGCGCGCAGCGTGTCGACCGCGATCCACAAAATTTGCCAGAGAAGCCCCGCGCGAATGGCCATGTCGTGTCCGGGCGCCGCAGCGCCGCTACTCGTACCGGAGGGCCTCGATGGGATCCAGACGGGAGGCGCGCACCGCCGGCAGCATCCCGAACAGGATACCGACGGTGGCCGAGAACCCGACGCCGAGCCCGAAAGACCAGAGGGGCAACGATACAGGGAAGTTGGCGAACCTGTTCACTGCGAGGCCCACGCCGCTGCCGAGCGCGATGCCGATGAGGCCGCCGAGAGCCGTCAGGAAGATGGCCTCGAGCAGGAACTGGAACAGGATCTCGCGCCGTCGTGCGCCGAGCGCCTTGCGGACCCCGATCTCGCGCGTCCGTTCGGTCACCGAGATGGTCATGATCGCCATCACGCCGATGCCGCCCACCATCAGGGCGATCGACGAGATGACCACCAGGGCCAGCACGATGGCGCGCGTGAACTGCTCGAGGAACTTCAGCACGCTGTCGGCGGTCATCATGTCGAAATTGTTGGGCTCGCCGAGCTTGAGTCTATGCCGGATGCGCAGCACCCGCTCGACCTCGGTCTTGAGGGCCTCCTGCGACACCCCTTCGGCGCCCGAGACGACGATCGTGAACGGCCGCCAGAGGAAGCCACGGAACCGCCACGGGTCGTAGCGCTTCTCATAGGACGTCCAGGGCACCGTCACGAAGGCGTTGGCGTCGCCGAGCGGGCTCGGTCGCGGCCCGAACACGCCGATCACGGTGTAGGCCTTGCCGTCGATGCGCACGACCTTGCCGACGGGATCGCTCGAGGGAAACAGCGTCTCGGCCACCGATGCGCCGAGCACGGCGACCTGGTGCTTGCGCTGCACTTCGAAGTCGGCGAAGTACCGGCCCATCGCCAGCTCGATCGAGTTGGTCTCGGGAAACGTCGCCGACGTGCCGACGAGCGGAACGCGCTTTGTCGACGTGCCGCCATAGCTCACGCGCAGCTGCTGGCTCCAGGGGCCGCCGAAGTCGCCGGCTTGTACGTCCACGCGCGCGACCAGCGGTGACTCGGCCACCGCCCGTGCGTCCTGTTCGTTCAGGTTGGGCCGGCGCAGGAGCTCCATGAAGTCGCGGCCGCTCGAGAACGACTCGAACCCGGCCTTCTCCACGTAGATGGTGTTGGCGCCGAGCTGGTTGATCTGGTCCTCGAGCGAACGCGAGAAGCCACGGATCAGCGACGTCATCGCGACGATCGACGTCACGCCGATGACCACGCCGAGGATCGTGAGCAGCGAGCGCAGCTTGTTGGTGCGCAGCGTGTCCAGCGCGATGCGCAGGATCTCGACGATCAGGCCGGCACGGATCGCCATGCGGCTACTCCCTCCGGAGCGCCTCGATGGGGTCCAGCTTGGAGGCGCGCATGGCGGGGTAGAGGCCGAAGAAGAGCCCCACGCCAGCGGTCATGCCGATGCCGAGCACCACCGCCCATGGCTCGATCCGCGCCGGGATGGGGGAGAAGTACGCGACGACTGCCGCCACGATGAAGCCCAGGCCCGTGCCGATCACGCCGCCGACCACCGACAGCGTCGTGGACTCGGTGAGCACCTGCCAGATGATGTCGCGCCGGCGCGCGCCGAGCGCCTTGCGCAAGCCGATCTCGCGCGTGCGCTCGCTGACCACCATCAGCATGATGTTCATGATCACGATGCCTCCGACCACCAGCGACAGCGAGACGATGCCGATCAGCACCGCGAACGCGCCCTGGCTGAAGCTGCGCCACAGCTCCATGAACGTGTCCGACGTCACGATGCCGAAGTTGTCCTTGTCGCGCGGGCGCAGCTTGCGGGCGACGCGCAGCGCGACGCGCGCCTCCTCCATCGCCTGCGGCACGAGCGACGGGTCGTGCGGCTTGACGGTGATCTCGAAGCTGCGGCGCGACCCGAACAGCTTCTGGAACGTGCCGAGCGGGATGAGCACGAAGTCGTCCTGCGAGTTGCCGAACAGGCTGCCCTTCCGCTCGTTGATGCCGACGACCGTGAAGTGCACGCCGTTGACGAGGATCCGCTGGTCGATGGGGTTGCGGCCCTTGAACAGCTTCTCGCTCGTTTCGAGGCCAAGGTAGGCGACCGGTCGCGAGCGCTGGATCTCGATGCGGCTCAGCGTACGGCCACGCTCGGCCTCGTACCCGCCGAACTGGTCGTACTCGGCCGAGACGCCGCGGATGCCGACGTTTTCGATCGTCTCGGTGCGGAACGTGACGTTGGCGCCGGCGTTGGCCTGCGCCATCACGGCGTCCACCGACGGGCTGCTGTTCTTGATCGCCCGCAGGTCCAGCAGGTTCACGTCGGGATTGCGGCGCCGCGCTTCCTCCTCCTCTTCCTCGTCGGTGATCACGCCGACGCGCGACACCTGGAACGTGCCGACGCCGACCTCCTGCACGATCGAATCGGCCACGTACCCGTTCATGCCCTGGATGAGCGACACCACGGCGATGATCGAGGTGACTGCGACGACGTTGCCGAGCACCATCATGAACGACCTGAGCTTGTTGGCCCAGATCGACGAGAGGGCGAGGCCGACCGCGTCGAGGAACTTGTTCATCGGCGATGTCGGTTAGGACTTCTTCTTCGCGGCGTCGGCCGCGACGCGAACCTGGTCGCCATCCTGCAGGTCGCGGACCGAGTTGAACGGCCCCGTGATGACCCGGTCGCCGACCTTCGCGCCCGACAGCACCTCGAAGTAGCGCTCGCCGGCGATACCGGTCTGCACCGGCACGAACTCGGCGATGCCGTCCTTCATGAGGAACACGCCTTCGGTCTCCTTGCGCGTCTGACCCGGCGGCAATTCGGTCGGCGTCGTCGCCGGCTCCGCCTTCTTCTTGCCGTCGCCGCGCGGCGGGCGCACGATGCTGCCCGCCTTGTCGTACACGACGTCGCGGACGGCCATGGCCTGGATGGGCACGGCCACGGCCTGCGTGCGCGTGGCCGTCGTGATCTCGGCCGTGCACGTGAAGCCCGGGCGCACTTCTTCGATGGCCTGGTCGAGCTGAATCGTCACCTTGAAGTTCGTGGCCTGCTGCCCCGCGGCGGCCGCCTGGGCACCGGTCGTCGCCTGGATCGGGCTGTTGCCGATCTCGGTCACCTTGCCGGTGAACTCGCGGCCCGGCAGGGCGTCGATGGTCACCTTGGCGATCTGCCCGAGGCGCACCGTCGGCACGTCGGTTTCGTCCACCTCGACCTCGGCCTCGATGATCGACATGTCGGCGATCGTCAGCAGCACCGTGCCGGCGTTGTTCATCGTGCCGACGACGACGGTCTCGCCTTCCTCGATGTTGCGGCGCGTCACGATGCCGTCGATGGGCGACTCGATCCGAGCGCGGCTCAGGTTGTACTGCGCCTGGTTCAGCGCCGCGGCCTCCTGGCGGATGCGCTGCTCCTGCGTGCGCAGTTCCTGCTCGCGCTGCCGCAGGTCGGCTTCCTGGACGGTGACCGCGTTTTCGGCTCGCTCCAGGTCCTGGCGCGTGGTCAACTGCTGCGCCCACAGCTCCTGCTGTCGCTTCAGATCGGAGCGGGCGAGTGCGAGCGTCTCGCGGGCCGAGACCACGGCGAGGCGCTGCTGCTCGAGCATCGAGCGGGCGGCCAGCTGTCCGGCCTCGCCCGACTGCACGGCCGAGGCGAGATTGCGCGGGTCGATCTGCATCAGGAACTGGCCCTTCTTGACGCGATCGCCCTCTTCCACCGACAGCTGGGTGACGCGGCCCATGTTGTCGGCGCTGATGTTGACCGTCCGCTCCGCCTGGATCTTGCCCGACGCGGTGACGATGGCCGTGAGGTCGCGGGTCTGGATGGTCTCGACGGTGACCTCCTTGCCGGTTTCCTTGCGGAACGCGAAGTTCGCGTACACGAGGCCGCCCGCAATCAGCAGCACGACGATGGCTCCGAGCCACCGCTTTGTCGAACGTTTCATCTGCCCCCCAGGAACACCTTGACGGCCGCGATGGCCACACCGATGACGACGTAGACGCTGAAGATTCCGACGGCGATCGAGGTCCACTTGCGGCGGTAGACCGCGGCGAGCCCGATGGCCAGGACGACCAGGTACCAGACCCAGAACAGGTCGATCACGCCGAGCAGCGACACGAGGAACGAGCCTTCGGCCAGGTTCGGGAAGAACACGGCCAGGTTCGTCGCACTGCTCATCGACTGGCGCTGGTAGTTCAACGGCAGCGTGAAGACCTGCTGCAGCAGGCTGATGACGCCGGCGTGCGAGACCACGGCGAGCACCTGCGCGTAGCGCGATTCACCGCCGAGCACCGTGAATACGCCGAACAGGATGGCCGCGATCACCGCGGTGACGATCGGTGAGAAGAACAGGATTGACACCGCCTGGATCCACGCCGCGAACTTGGCTTGTCGCTGCAGTGCGCCGTACATGTCGGCGTTCACCGTACGGCCGAACGCCTCCATGCTGGCCACGGCCTGGTCGACGTATGCCGTCTGGCCGACCTCGGTCGACAGGAACCAGGCGAAGCCGGCGGCCACCAAGACCGTGGTGAAGGCGAGCACGTCGAGCCACCGCGGGTGGGCGGCGACGCTGGCCATGGTGTCACCCGGTGCGAACACGACCCCGATGAGGCGTTTGACGAAGGGAAGCGGCGGTGCCGCGGCTGGGAATGGGTCCTGTGGCATGAATGCTGTGATGGACGGGATGCACGCGGCGATGCTTCGCCTCGTCCAAGTGCTTCTGGTTCACGCGTATAGTACGGAACCCCGGCCGCGGATGTTCGGAACCGGACACTCGGGCCTTCCGGGCCATGGACACGGGCCGGGCATCTCTCCTGTTTCCCGTCAAAAACTCACGCGCAGGCCGACGCCAAACGCATCGGCCGCCGCTTGGTCGAGGCCAACCGCGACGTAACCGTCGGCGAAGATGCCGCTGCGCAGGCTGATGCTGCCGCCGGTGGTCACGACCGGCCGCGCGTCTCCGGCCATGCTGAGGCGGAAGCCGCCCCGCACGGCGGCCCGTTCCTGCCAGAAGCGCTGTTCGGCCCCGGCCGCCAGCGAGCGACGGTCACCCGACGGGTCGGCAACGGTGGTCAGGTCGGAGTCCAGCGACAGCGTGAGGGTTGGCGTCGGCCGTACGGAGAGCCCCGCCCGGACCTGGCGGGGCAGTTGGAGACGGATGTCGGCCGGCGTGTCGAACTCCGGCTCCAGCAGGTTGCGCACGGTGAGCCCCAGCCTGACGCGGCGCATGTCGGCGATGACCCCGGCGTCCACGTCGAATCGGCTGTTGCCGCGCGTCGTGAGGTCGCCGGCGGCCTCCAGCGGATCGGCGGGTGCCGGCGCGATGCCCGCCGCGCCGGCGCTGCCGTGCACGTACTTGATCGTCGCGCCCACGTGCAGGCCCGGGACGAGCGTCTGCAGCACGTTGACGCCGACATGCGTGGTCGTGAGGCGCGTGAGGCTGGCAGCCGTGCCGGTCGGCGGTGGCACGGGACCGGCCGTCAGCACGCGCGCGGTCGAGGTCGGCAGGCGGTAGAAGGTGGCGCCGAGCGGCCACGTGCCCAGCGCGACGAGCGTTCCGCCCTGCCGGAACGCCGCCGTGGTGCCCGCCGGCACGCCGGGGCGTACCGGGACGTTGGCCCCCTCGTAATCGCCGACGCCGCTTTCGGCCACCAGCGTGAACAGCGGCCCCGTCACCAGGCCTGCCGGATTCCAGAACGTCGCCGACGCATCGTCTGCCACGCCGACGAAGGCGCCGCCCATCCCGAGGGCGCGGATGCCGACGGTCTCGAAGCCCTGCGCCTGCGCAGGCGCCGCCATCGCCAGCAGCACGCAGCACAGGAGCAGCCCCGTCCGAAACGTCATCCCCCCAGTGTACGTGATGCAACCTGCAGCGGCCCGGCCCTCGTCGGTCGGCGTTCGGCCTTCGCGGCCATGCCCCCGTTTCGTCCTTTCGACCTGCCTTGTGCCTTTCGACTTCCCATTTTCCGTTCGACTTTCCTTCTGACTTTTGACGTCTGACTCCTGACTTTCCCCCCGGGTGCAGTTTCTGTCACCCGCTGCCGATTCCTCGTGGCGAGAGTTGCACCGCTCGCCGGGACATCCTCGTTCCGACGCGCGCCGCGGCGTCCCACCGCGGCGGCATCCGCGGTGCATTGCCCTCGTCAGGGGAACATGGCGGTCAGAATCGGTGAGCTCCTCCTGAAGGAGAAGAAGATCACGCCGACGCAGCTGCAGGAGGCTCTGGGCTACCAGAAGGCCAATGGCGGCAAGCTGGCGCTGAATCTCGTCAAGCTCGGTTTCGTGCGCGATGAAGAGATCACCGCGCTCTTGAGCCGCCAGTACGGCGTGCCGTCCATCGACCTCGGCAAGTTCGAGATCGACGCAGCCGTCGTCAAGCTCATTCCGGTCGAGACTGCCCAGAAGTACCAGGTGGTCCCGCTGAGCCGCGCCGGCGCCACGCTGACGCTGGCCATGACCGATCCGACCAACGTGTTCGCCATGGACGACATCAAGTTCATGACGGGCTACAACGTCGAGCCGGTCGTCGCGTCGGAGCAGGCGGTCGCCGAGGCGATCCAGAAGTACTACGCGGCGCCGACGAGGACCGCGACCTCCGCCAACACGCTCGAACTGGCCAATCGCGCGCTCGAGGACGCGCAGCAGAAGGCCGAGGCGAGCGGCGACGCGGTGGAGGTCCTCGAGGATCTCGAGGAAATCGACGTCGCGGCGCTCGAGAAGCAGACCGGCGAAGCGCCGGTCATCCGCATGGTGAACATGGTGCTCACCTCGAGCATCCAGAAGGGCGCCAGCGACATCCACATCGAGCCGTACGAGCGCGAGTTCCGCATCCGCTTCCGCATCGACGGCATCCTCTACACGGTCATGCAGCCGCCCATGAAGTTCAGGGACGCGATCATCTCGCGCCTGAAGATCATGGCGAAGCTCGACATCGCCGAGAAGCGGCTGCCCCAGGATGGCCGCATTAAGATCCGCATCAACGACCAGGGGCACAGCAAGGAGATCGACTTCCGTGTCTCGTGCCTGCCGACGCTCTTTGGCGAGAAGGTGGTGCTGCGCCTCCTCGACAAGGAGAAGTTGATGCTCGACATGACGAAGCTCGGATTCGAGCCGAGCTCGCTGTCGAAGTTCCAGACGCAGATCAACAAGCCGTGGGGCATGGTGCTGGTCACCGGCCCCACCGGCAGCGGCAAGACCAATACGCTGTACTCGGCGATCTCGCAGCTCAACTCGCCCGAGACCAACATCATGACCGCCGAGGACCCGGTGGAGTTCAACCTCGCCGGCGTCAACCAGGTCAACGTCCGCGACAGCATCGGCCTCACCTTCGCCGCGGCGCTCCGCTCCTTCCTCCGGCAGGACCCGAACATCGTCCTCGTCGGTGAGATCCGCGACTTCGAGACCGCGGAGATCGCGGTGAAGGCCTCGCTCACCGGCCACCTGGTGCTCTCGACGCTGCACACCAACGACGCCCCGAGCACGGTCAGCCGGCTGATGAACATGGGCATCGAGCCGTTCCTCGTCGCGAGCTCGGTGAACCTCATTTGTGCGCAGCGCCTCGTGCGCCGCATCTGCACCAAGTGCAAGGTGCCGCACCCGCTGCCGCCCCAGGCGCTCGTGGACATCGGCTATTCGCCCGAGGACGCGGCCACGGTGGTGCCGATGCGTGGCACCGGCTGCGACGCCTGCAACAACACGGGCTACAGGGGCCGGGTCGGCCTGTACGAGGTCCTCGAGATCACCGACGAACTGCGCGAGCTGATCCTGGTCGGCGCCTCCGCCCTCGACCTCCGGAAGAAGGGCATCGAGGAGGGCATGATCACCCTCCGCCAGAGCGGCCTGCTGAAGGTCAAGGAAGGCGTGACGACGACCGAGGAAGTCACGCGGGAAACCGTGAAGTAGGCCGGGTATCGGGTATCGGGTACCGGGCCCCGGGCCCCGGTGCCGGGTGCCGGGTGCCGGGTGCCGGCCCACAGGTGGCAGGGACGCCACGCCGGCGCGTCCACCAGGCCGCTCGCCTGCGACCCGCGGAAGGCGGCGTATCCGCCGCGAGCCGTCCGGCATTCCGCGCCGATCTCAAAAATGTCGTTGCACCGTCAGGGACGGGTCGCATCTTCTGCCATCCGCGGTGACGCGGAACGTCGCGCCACGGCCGCCGGCGTTCCATATCTCCTGTGAGAGCAGGTAGTTGCGGCCGCCGGCGTGTCCCGCTGGGGCGGTGACGAAAAACGGCGCCCGGGTTGCACTGCACGTCGGCACGCGCTCACGCGTTTGCCGGGACCTGCCGATTAGCAGGCCGGCGCGCGAGCAGGTGGGGCGGTCCGCGGCCGAATGTGTCGGGACCGCACACCTCCAGCAACGTCGAACGAAGAACGTCGAACGAAGAGCCGGCGTACACGGACTCCTCGAGCAGTTCCCGAGTCCCGAGTCGCGAGTCCCGCGTCCCGAGAACGCTGGCCACACTGCCCGAACTGCTGAAGACGACGGTGGAGCTCGATGGCTCCGACCTCCACCTGACGACGGCCGCGCCGCCGACCGTACGCGTGCACGGCAAGCTCGTGCCCCTGAAGCTGCCGGCGCTCACGGCGCCCGAGACCAAGCAGCTGGCCTACAGCGTCTGCACCGACGCGCAGAAGAAGCGCTTCGAGGAGACGCAGGAGCTCGACTTCTCGTTCGGCATCCGCGGCGTCGGTCGCTTCCGCTGCAACATCTTCAACCAGCGCGGTGCGGTTGCCTCGGTCTACCGTCTCATCCCCGAGCGGGTGCGCGGGTTCCAGGAACTGAACCTGCCGCCGATCCTCGCCAAGCTCGCCGAACGGCCGCGCGGCCTGGTGCTCGTCACCGGTCCCACAGGCAGCGGCAAGTCGACGACGCTGGCCGCGATGATCGACAAGATCAACACCGAGCGGCACGAGCACATCCTCACGATCGAGGATCCGATCGAGTACATCCACCAGCACAAGGGGTGCCTGGTGAACCAGCGCGAGGTGCACAGCGACACGCAGGGCTTCTCGCTCGCCTTGCGTGCGGCGCTTCGCGAGGATCCCGACGTCGTGCTGATCGGCGAGATGCGCGACCTCGAGACCATCGAGTCGGCGCTCCGGATCGCCGAGACCGGTCACCTCACGTTCGCGCCGCTGCACACCAACTCCGCGGCGCAGACGATCAACCGCATCATCGACGTCTTCCCCGCGCACCAGCAGTCGCAGATCCGCACGCAGCTGAGCCTCGTGCTCGAGGGCATCGTGTGCCAGTCGCTGCTGCGCCGGTCGAACGGCCCCGGCCGGGTCGTGGCGCTCGAGATCCTCGTGCCGACGCCCGCGATCAGGAACCTCGTCCGTGACGACAAGGTGCACCAGATCTACTCGATGATGCAGGCCGGTCAGGAGAAGCTCGGGATGCAGACGATGAACCAGTCGCTGGCCTCGCTGTATCTCTCGCGGCAGATCACGCTCGAGACCGCCGTGGCGGCCTCGTCGATGAAGGAAGAACTGCAGGAGATGATCCAGCGCGGCAGCGGCGTGGTGGCCGGCGCGGGCATGCACCGCCCGGCGATGCCTGGCGTCGCTGTGCGCAGGTGACGGGTAGCGGGTAACGGGTAACGGGTAGCGGGTATCGGGTGC
>JAEYZV010000553.1 GCA_023427865.1 Acidobacteriota bacterium | reverse complement strand
ATGCGTACCGCTACGAACTGCACCCGTGGGGGATCCAGTCCCTCCTCATCGAACCCGCGATTTACCGCACGCCGATCTTCGAGGAGGCCGTGAGGCCGGACGACCGTGCGCGCCTGGAGGCCTACGGCGAGCGCGCGGCCTACGTCGAGCAGGTGCGTAGCGTATTTGCCGCAGCCATGGCAGACCCGGCAAATCCAGGCGCCGCGGAGGTGGCGGAGGCCGTCGTGCGTCTGGTCGAGATGGACCCGGCGGCACGTCCGTTCCGCACGGTCGTGAGCGCGCCGGTCGAGCAGTTGCTGGCGCCATACAACGCCACGGCGGATTCGTTGCGCCAGCCGATCGCGGCCATGTTCGGCGTCCAGGAACTGGTCGGCGCCGAGGCGGCTGCCGGCGTCTGAGCGCGCGCCCTAGCGTGGGGCGAGGTCCCGCGCGCGGCCGGTCGTCAGGAGCGACACCACGACGAGCACGAGGAACCCGAGCGGGATCGTCACGATGCCCGGCTGGCTGAAGGGGACGAGCGCCTCCTCGGCCGGCCAGCCGTACACGTCGCGGTAGGCTTGCGCGCTGCACAGGATCCACGCGAGCGAGCTCGCCATGCCGACGAGGATCGCCGCGACGATGCCCTGCTTGGTCGTGCGCTTCCAGAACAGCAGCATCACGAGCGCCGGCAGGTTCGCCGACGCCGCGACGTTGAACGCCCAGCCGACCAGGAACGACACGTTCAGGCGCTCGAACGCGATGCCGAGCAGCATCGCGACGATGCCGACCGCGACCGCCACGAGCTTGCCCGCACGCACCTTCGCATCGTCGGTCAGTTCCATCTTCACGACGTGCGACAGCACGTCGTGCACGACGGCGCCGCTCGCCGCGAGGATGAGCCCGCTCACCGTGCCGAGCACCGTGGTGAACGCGATGGCGGAGATGATCGCGAACAGCGGCTCGCTGAAGCTGCGTGCCAGCAGCGGCGCGGCCATGTTGTTGTTGGTCACGTCCAGCGAACCGCTGGTCATCGCACCGAGGCCGAGGTACAGCGTGAGCACGTAGAACAACCCGATGGCGCCGATGCCGACCACCGTGCTCTTGCGCACGGCCATCACGTCCTTCACCGTGTAGTAGCGGATCAGGATGTGCGGCAGCGACGCCGTACCGGCAAAGAGCGCCAGCATCAGCGACAGGAAGTCGAGCTTGTCGAACAGGCGATCGCTGCGCACACCGCGGAACGTCGGGCTCGCGCCCGGCTGCAGCAGGTCGGCACCCTCCTGCGTGCGCGGCGTGTAGACCATCGCCACGGCGCCACCGGCCAGTACGCGGCGTTCCGACGTCCACGTCTCGATCGTGCTCTCGTTGAACGTCCGCAGGAACTCGAGGGGCCCGAGGGGACCCGTGGCCTGGCGCCCTTCGGGCAACGCCGCCACGGCGCCCACCGGCGCCAGATCGCGCTGGCCGCCCTCGAGGCCCTGAGGCAGCCCATCGACGCTCACGTTGCCGTCGGCGTCGGTCACCACGACCTGCGTGCGGCGCACGCGGCCGTCCGGCAGGCGCCGGTACGTGTGCACTTCACCAGAGTCCGCGTCGCGGACCCGCAGCCATTGGTCCTCGTTCCAGTCCGCCTCGACGACGGCCTCCCCCTGCTGCAGGACGACGGCGGGATCCTGCGGCGTGACGGCGAGTTCGGCGGGCACCTCGAAGCCCCGGCGCAGGATCAGCACGGTCAGGAGCACGCAGAAGCCGACGAGCAACGCGCCCTTGATGAACTGCACCCACGTGGTGGACACCATGCCCGCCGTGACGACGAGGATGGGGACGACGATGCCGACGATGAGCACGCCTGCGGCGTGCGAGAAGCCGAGCAGCGGCTTGATCAGCACGCCGGCGCCGACCATCTGCGGGATCAGGTAGAACAGGCTCACGACGAGCGTGCTGATCGCCGCTGCCAGCTTGATGCCGCGGGAATGGAACCGGGCATCGAGGGCGTCGGCGAACGTGAACTTGCCCATCTGCTTGAGGGGCTCGGCGACGACGAACAGCGCCACGACCCAGCCGGCGAGGTAGCCGATGGAGTAGAGGAAGCCGTCGTAGCCGTAGAACGCGATCATCCCGCAGATGCCGAGGAACGACGCGGCCGACAGGTAATCGCCGGCAAACGCGATGCCGTTCACGAACCAGTGGATCTGGCCGTGCGCGGCGTAGTAGCCGCTCGAGGAGGTCGCGCGCCGGCCGAGCCACCAGCTCAGCACGAGCACACTCAGGACGAACGTGACGAACACGCCGACGGCAAGCGGCGAGGTGACGTAGATCATGGGCGCGGGTCAGCGGGCCACGCGCAGGTAGAGCGCGGCAAGGACGAAGGCCAGCGCGATCAGCAGCAGGCCGTAGAGGAGCGAGAGCGGAAGTCCTGCGAGCGGCGTGGCCGCCATGACCCCGGGCGCGAACGCGCTGAGGCTCACGAAGCCGACGTAGACGAGCAGATACAGGGCGAACAGCCAGAGCGCGACGCGGGGAATCCTCATGTGATGCGGCGCTAACTCTGTCCCAGATCGGGGCCGGACGTCCACCCCGGCGGCGTTCAGCCGCGCCGTTCGGGGCGCCAGGCGAGGCCGTAGTTGATGATCCGCTGCAGCAACTGCTCGTACTGCAGGCCCGCGGCTTCGGCGGCCTCGGCGAAGTCCTCGCCATACGCGATCTGCGGGTTGGCGTTGGCCTCGAGCACGTAGACGCGGCCATCGTCGCTGAGGCGCAGATCGATGCGCGCGTAGCCGCTCAGGTCGAGCGTGCGATAGACGCGCTTGCACAGGCGCTGGATGCGTTCGGCCACACCCTCGGCGAGTCCCTCCGCCGGGCCGCTCATGATCCCGTGCTTCTGCTGGTACGAGCCACTCCATTTCACGCGTTCGGTGGCGATGCGCCAGCTCTCGCGCGGCAGGTTGCCGAGGTTCAGCTCCCACACGGGAAACACGCGCAGCGCCAAGTTGCCGACAATGCCCACGTACAACTCGCGACCGTCGACGAAGCGCTCGACGATCGCGTCGGTGCCGACGCTGTGGTGGATGAACCGCACTCGCTCGCGCAGCTTCTCGTCGTTCTCGACCACCGACGCCTGCGAGATGCCAATGGACGCCTCCTGGGTGAGCGATTTCACGATGAGCGGGAACTGGAGGCGCTTGGGGCGCTGCACCGGCCTGCCGACGCGGATCACCGTGAAATCCGGCACCGGGATGCGGTGATAGGACAGCAGCTGCTTGGACAGCGCCTTGTCGCGCGACAGCATCAGCCCGCGCGGGTTGCACCCGGTATACGGCACCTTCAGGAGCTCGAGGTAGCTGACGATGTTCTGGTCGAACACGCCCACCTCGGTGAAGTTCTCCATCAGGTTGAAGACGATGTGCGGTGCGAAGTCCTTCACCGCCGTGCGCAGCACCGAGAGGTCGTCGGCCATGCCGCACACACGCACCTCGTGCCCCATCACCTCCAGCGTGTTCTTGACGTCGAACTCCGTCTTCCAGGGAACCGAGATGTCGTACTTGGTGTCGTCCTCGGGTGGCACGAGGTAGTCGTGCATGAGACACAGCACGCGCAGGCGACGCATGCGCGAAGGATAACGTAGGTCAGCCGCACCCCGTGCAGACGCGTCACCGCGTCGATGCATCGCGCACGGCGCTCGCGTCGATCGCGCGCAGTGCGCGATCGCGGTCGGAACTCGCGTCGGTGGCGAGCAGCGACCACGGCCATGCCGCGGCGTAACCTGCGCGTTGCGCGATCTCGACGATCTGCGCGCCGGTGCGGGCGCTCCCTGCCGTGGGAAACTCGCCGAGCACGAGCGGCGCACCGGTCCACGGCACCAGGGGCCGCACTGCGAGCGGCGTCCGTCGTTCGAGCGGGTCGTACCAGTGCACCTGCAGCACGTCGAGATCGAGCGCGCGACACAGCGGCAGGCCGCGTGCGCTCGCCAGGCCCACCGTCACTGGCTGCGTGACATGCCACCGAAGGTGCAGCACGAGTTCGCCGAGGCAGCGACGCAGGTGCGCGCGCGAGAGGCGGCGCGCGTGCGGACGCCATGGCGCGCACAGCCACTCGGGCTCGTTCCACGCATCCCACATCGCGATGGCAGGATGCCGTCCGAACGCGGCGAGCAGGTCGTCGAGCACGCGCCACAGCCGATGGCGTGCCACGGGATCGCGAAGCACCCACGCGCGTCCGCCGAGATCGACGCCGTTCACCTGGCGTCGGGCATCGCTCCACGTGAAGTCGAACAGCACCGGCACCATGCGCAGGCCGTGCTGCTCGAGCAGGTCGAGCGCGGCCTGGAAGTCCTCGAGCACGACGGGCTGCAGCGCGGTGGGCACGCCGCCGGCGTCGTACGAGATGCCGGCGCGGCCGTCGCACAGCACGAACCAGCGCACGAGCTCGGCGCCGGCCCGGCGGGCCTCCGCGAACACGTGCTGAAGTGGCTGGAGGTCGCGCGTCGAGAGGCCTCCGGCGGGCGACCAGGCATTGGCGCCGAAGTCGCCACCGTAGCGATCCCAGGGCAGGTTGACGCCGGGAAGCACGGGGTCAGGGTACTGCCGCAGGCGGGTGTCAGGTAACAGGAGGGCAGGCGGCAGGTAACAGACGCCGGCGAGCCAGGGTGTGTACGCGATAGCTCTGCCCTGGAGGTGAATGGAACTTCCTCGCTGCGCGCTGCGTAGTAGTACGGCGGCGCAAGTAAGCGCTTGCAGCCCTATCCTTGGTGGGCGCGGATCGAGCCGGGCCTGCGAGTGAATCAGGAGCTGAGAGCAAGTGGTTGCTTGCATTCTCGCGGCTCCCCGATTTACAACAGGGAGTCGGCCGCTCGACGACCCCCTCCCATGGACGTGCGTGAACAACTTCTCGAAGCGGCGGTGAAGGTCTTCGCCAATGCCGGATTCCGCGGCGCCACCACTCGGCGCATCGCCCAGGAAGCCGGCGTCAACGAAGTCACCCTCTTCCGCCAGTTCGGTTCGAAGGAAGGCCTGATCCTCGAGGCCGTGCTCCGGGCAGTGACGCGCCTGCAGGACGAAGCGGCGTTGCCCGCCGTGCCGCGCGACCCCGCCACGGAACTGCTCGACTGGACGCGCCGCCACTACGAATTCGTCGTGCGCAACAGCCGCCTCATCAAGGCTGCCATGGCCGACGCGCAGTCGCATCCCGACATGGCCTGCATTGGCGACCGCATGGGCACCTCGATTGAACGAACGCTCGGCGCGTATCTCGAACGCCTGCGCGAAGCCGGGCTCTGCGACCCGGACATCGACGTCCCCGTTGCGTCCGGCATGCTGAGCGGGGTCGTCTTCGCCGACGCAATGGGGCGCGATGCGCACCCGCAGTGCTACCCGTACTCCGCCGAAGAGGCACCACAGCGCTACGTCGCGTTCTTCCTGCGGGCCATCGGCGTCCGTCCGACCGCCGCGTCCGACACCGACAGTCCTCCCGAGGCCATTGCCCGTCATGCCTGAGTCGTCTTTCGCTCCCGCCAGTCCAATTGCTCCGGCGGTGTTCCTCGGAGCGCTGTTGCTCGCGCCGGTTGCCGGTCGGGCGCAGGTCGCGCCGTCGGCGCCGCCGCCCGGGACGCCAGCTCAGGTCGCGCCTCGTCCGGTTGCAGAACAGGGGCCCGTGCGCCGACTGACCCTCGACGAGGCGCTCACGCTTGCCGAGGGCGGCAGTGAGCAGGTCGCCGCCGCCGAAGCGGGCGTGCGCCGTGCCGAGGGTCAGGTCGATCTCGTACGGAGCGGGCTGTACCCCCAGCTCAACACCGCGGTCGGGTACCAGCGCACGTTGCAGACCCAGTTCGAGGGCATCTTCGACACCGACGCGCCCGTGCAACCCTGCGCGGGGCTGACCGTGAACCCTGGCGCGCCCGTGGAACAGCGGGTGGCGGAGCTCGAGCGCTTCCTGCAGTGCCCGCCCGGGAACCCGTTCGGGTCGTCCGATGGCGGTGACCTGCCGTTCGGGCAGATGAACACGTGGACGGCCAACGTGCAGTTCTCGCAGATGGTCTACGACGGCGGGCAGATCCGCGCACGCGAGCGGCAGGCGCGTGCGGGTCGCGAGGCCGCCTCGCTCGGTATCACCACCACGCGGGCGCAGCTCGACCTCGACGTGGCCACGGCCTTCTACGATGCCGCGCTCAGCGATCGGCTCGTGACGATCACCGAAGCGACGCTGGCGCAGGCGGGCGAGACGCTCCAGCAGGTGGAACTGCAGTTCAAGGTCGGCCAGATCGCCGAGTTCGAGGCGCTGCGCGCCCGGGTGGCCCGCGACAACCAGCGGGCGGCCGTGATCCGCGCCCGTGTGAACCGCGACCTCGCCTACCTGCGTCTCAAGCAGTTGATCAACGTCCCGGCCGACCAGGCGCTGGAACTCGAGGCGAACCTGGCCGAGCCGAACGGCCTGCTCTCGACGCGCTGGACGGCCGTGCTCGCGGAGGTCGAAGCCGGCCTCCGGCTGATGGAGCGGACCGCCGTGCGGCAGACCGAACTCGGCGTGCAGGCCAACGACGCGGCCGTGGACGCGACGCTCTCGCTGTTCAAGCCGGCCGTCAACATCACGTCGTCGTTCATCGCCTACGCGTACGACCCGGCCCCGCGCTTCAAGCAGCGTGACTGGACGATCGGCGCGTCGGTGTCGCTGCCGATTCTCGACGGCGGTCGGCGCCGGGCGAATCTGGCCATCGCCGAGGCCACGCTCGAGGAGAGCCGGCAGCAGTTGCAGCAGGTGAAGGAACTGGCCGAGCTCGAAACACGAAGTGCACACGCCGCGTACCTTGCGGCGCGCGCCCAGTGGGAGGCGACCTCCGGCACGGTCGAGGAGGCGCAACGCGCCTACCAGATTGCCGACGTCCGCTACAGGGAGGGACTGTCGACACAGCTCGAGTTGAACGACGCCCGGCTGGCGCTCGAGCGCGCCGAGGCGACACGCGCGCAGGCAGCGCGCGACCTGCAGG
>JAEYZV010000474.1 GCA_023427865.1 Acidobacteriota bacterium | reverse complement strand
GGGGTGGGGGGGGCGGGCGCGGGGGGGCGGGCCCGAGGCTCGCCCCATGTTCCTGGTTCAGATCCTCCTGCCGCTCTCGGTTGACGGGACGGCCATTCCGCGCGAGCGGTTCGCGGAGGTGGGCCGGGAACTGACCGACCGGTTCGGCGGGCTCACCGCGTACACGCGGTCGCCGGCCGAGGGGCTCTGGCGGTCCGGCGGCGGGACGACGACCGCAGACCAGGTGGTCGTCTACGAAGTCATGACCGACCGCCTCGATCGTCGCTGGTGGGCCGACTATCGCCGCGGGCTGGAAGGTCGATTCGAGCAGGAAGAAGTCGTCATCCGCGCACAGGCGATGGAGCGCCTGTGAACTGTTACACTTGCCGCCTGTGCTTCTCCGTTCATTCGCTGCGCTCCTGGTGGGCGCGGCCGCGCTGAGCGTCCCGCCCAGCGCGTCGGCCGAACTCGTGACGCTGGCCTCCGGCCGGACGCTCTCGGTGCGCAGCGTGCGCATCGACGGCGACAGCGCCGTGCTCGCGCTGCGTGGCGGCGGCGAGGTCGAGTGCGCGGCGACGCTCATCGCTTCGGTGGCGCCCGACGAGGTGCCGTACCCCGAGGAGTTCGAGCCTGTCGCCGACGTCAACGCCTCGGTGTCGTCGGGGACGGCCCCCCCGTCGTCAGGGAACGAGGCCGCGGCGCGACGTCCCTACCAGCAGATGATTGCGGAGGCGGCGCGACGCCATCGGATCGACCCGCGCCTGGTGCACGCGGTCATCATGGTGGAATCCCGTTACCAGGCAACGGCCCGCTCCCGCAAGGGCGCGATGGGGTTGATGCAGCTGATGCCGGCAACGGCCCGCGAGCTCGAGGTTGCCAACCCCTTCGACCCGGCGGCCAACATCGACGGCGGCGTGCGCCACCTGCGCCAGCTCCTCGACAGGTTCGACCTCCGGCTTGCCGTCGCGGCCTACAACGCCGGCGCCGGCGCGGTCCGCAAGTTCGGGGGCGTGCCGCCGTTCCGCGAAACCCAATCGTACGTGCGGCAGGTGCTCCACCTCGCCGGAGTCTCCTGAGGCATGGAGTTCCGCTGCCGGCTCGCGACCGCTGCCGGGCAGGTCACCGAAGGGATCTACGTCGCCGACAGCGAAGCCGCGCTGCGTCGTGACCTCGAGGAGAAGGGCCTGTACGTCCTCGACGTGAAGGCTGCCCGTCGCGGGCTCGGCGCGCTCCGCGTGTCGCGGGGCGGCCGCATAAAGCTGCACGAGTTCCTCGTTTTCAACCAGGAGCTCGCGACCCTGCTCAAGGCCGGCATGCCGCTCGTCCAGTCGCTGGAGATCCTCCGGCGCAACGTGCCGAACCCGGTCTTCAAGGGCGTGCTCGACGACGTCTACGAGAAGGTCCGGTCGGGCACGGCGCTCTCGGACGCGTTCGAGGCGCATCCGCGGCACGTCACGCCGATCTACACGGCCTCCCTGATGGCGGGGGAGCGGAGCGGCAGCCTCGAGCAGGTCCTGCGTCGCTACGTCGCGTACGTGCAGGTGCTCAACGCGGTACGCCGGCGGGTCATCTCGGCGCTCGTGTACCCGGCGGTGCTGACGGTGCTGTCCATCGTGGTGGTGGCCATCATCGTCGTGCGCGTGGTGCCGGAGTTCAGCCAGTTCTACGCGGGTTTCGACGCGGAGTTGCCGTTCGCCACGCAGGTGATCGTCGCCATATCGGAAGCCGTCCGCAGCCAGATCCTGCTGATCCTGCTCGCCCTCGGGGCAGGGGCCCTGGCCCTGCGGTGGGCGCTGGGCCAGCCGCAGCAGCGTCAGCGCATCGACCGGCTCGTGCTGCGGCTTCCGGGCATCGGCGGGATTGCGCGTCAGTTCGCGACGACTCAGCTCAGCCGTACTCTTGCCACCCTGCTCGGGGGCGGCATTCCCCTGGTCACCGCGTTGGACGTGGCGAGTCGCTCGGTGTCCAACCGTCACATCGCCGCGCAGATGGCCGACATCACCCGCCAGGTGCGCGAGGGCCAGCCGCTCTCGGCCGCCATGGCAGCCAAGGGCGAGTTCCCGGACGTCTCAGTCAAGATGGTGGAGGTGGGGGAGGCGACCGGCGCGCTGCAGGACATGCTCAACGCGATTGCCGACTTCTACGACGAGGACATCGAGACGCGCCTCGGGCGCTTTCTGCTGCTGATCGAGCCCATCCTGCTCGTCGTCATGGGCGTGGTCATCGCGGCACTCCTCATTGCCCTCTACCTGCCCGTGTTCCAGCTGTCGTCGGCCCTGAGCTGAGCCGACCCGGCGCGGAGGCATCGCTTCGTGAGCACCGTCACTCAATCGTCCACCCCCGATCCGTCGGCCCTGCCGCTGCCGGAGTTGCCGACGCCCGACGGCCCTCGCGTCCCCGTCGGAGCGGCGCAGGAGCGGGAACAGGCGCGTCGGCTTGCCGAGCGCTACCGCCTCGAGTTCGTCGACATGGACGCGTTCCATCTCGACAACGAGCTGTTCCGATCGATTCCGGCCGACGTGATGCTGCGGTACGGCTTCGTGCCGCATCGACGCGAGGGCGACGTCCTGGTGATCGTCGTCTCCGATCCGACCGACCTGATGATGATCGACGAGCTCTCGCAGCTCCTCGGCACGCGGTTGAAGGTGACGGTCGGGCCCGCCTCGGCGATCCAGGCGATGCTCAAGAAGTCCGAGAGCAGCCAGCGCGTGCTCGAGGATGCCACCGAGAGCTTCCAGCTGCAGTTGCTCAAGGAGGACGAGACCGGCGAGGAATCCCTGTCGGTCGAGAAGCTCACGAGCGATATCAGCCCGATCATCAAGCTGATCGACTCGACCGTGTTCGCGGCGCTGCAGCGTCGCGCCAGCGACATCCACATCGAGACGCAGGACGACGCGGTCGTCGTCAAGTACCGGATCGACGGCGTGCTGCAGCCGGCGATGCGGCCGATCGACAAGCGCTTCGCCGGGCCGATCATCTCGCGTATCAAGGTGATGGCCGAGCTCGACATCGCCGAGAAGCGCGTCCCGCAGGACGGGCGCTTCAAGCTGCGCATGCGGGGCAAGACCATCGACTTCCGCGTCTCGATCATGCCGAGCGCCCACGGCGAAGACGCGGTGATCCGCATCCTCGACAAGGAATCGATAAGCGAACAGTTCCGCGAACTGCGGCTCGACATCCTCGGGTTCCCGCAGGAGGAGCTGCGACGCTTCCGCAAGTACATCCGCGAGCCGTACGGCATGGTGCTGGTGACCGGGCCCACCGGCTCCGGCAAGACGACGACGCTCTATGCCGCGCTGTCCGAGATCAAGTCCATCGAGGACAAGATCATCACGATCGAGGACCCGGTCGAGTACCAGTTGAAGGGGATCGTGCAGATCCCGATCAACGAGAAGAAGGGCCTGACGTTCGCCCGCGGGCTGCGCAGCATCCTGCGGCACGATCCCGACAAGATCATGGTCGGCGAGATCCGCGACGCCGAGACCGCGCAGATCGCCATCAACTCGGCGCTCACCGGTCACCTCGTGTTCACGACCGTGCACGCTAACAACGTGCTCGACGTGCTCGGGCGCTTCCTGAACATGGGGGTCGAGGCGTACCAGTTCGTCTCGGCGCTGAACTGCGTGCTCGCGCAGCGGCTCGTTCGGAACATCTGCATGCACTGCAAGCGGCCGTCGAAGGTGACTCGCGCCATGCTGGAAGAGTCGGGCCATGACCCGGC
>JAEYZV010000458.1 GCA_023427865.1 Acidobacteriota bacterium | reverse complement strand
CGGGTCCCGTCGGTGGCGGCCGGCGCCGCGGGCGGCGCCTCGAGATCCGCCGTCCAGCGGATTCGCAGGGGGAAGAACGGCAACGCCTGCGACGCCTCGGGAGCGGGCGCGTTGCGGGTCACCTGAGGGGCGGAGCCCGTCGCCTGCCGACCCGGCCCGGTCGGCGGTGGCGTCGCGGCCGCGGCGGCCACGCCGCCCAGCAGCACGGTCGAGGCAGTCGACAAGCAAATGCGGTAAATGCCAGAAAGACCGCGAGATATTGTGGTTCGTGCGCCCGACACTCCGCTATAATACCGGCTTGGCCGACGGGCTCCGCCGGTCCGTTTTTCCGGCCGGTCCCAGTGCGTGCCCATCGCCAGATGTCCCACCAGACCATCCTGATCCTCGATTTCGGATCGCAGGTGACGCAGCTCATCGCGCGCCGGGTCCGTGAGGCCCACGTCTACTGCGAGATCCATCCTCACGACGTGGCCGACGACGTGGTGCGCCGCCTCGAGCCCATCGGCGTGATCCTCTCGGGCAGTCACGGCAGCACGTACGAGGACCACAAGCTGCGGGCCCCGGACCTCGTGTGGCAGCTCGGGGTCCCGGTCCTTGGCATCTGCTACGGCATGCAGACGATGGCGGCGCAGCTCGGCGGCGGCGTGGCCTGGAGCGACAAGCGCGAGTTCGGCTACGCCGAGGTCCGGGCGCACGGCCACACGAAGCTGCTCGAGGAGCTCGAGGACTTCCGCACGCCCGAGGGCCACGGGATGCTGAAGGTGTGGATGAGCCATGGCGACTCGGTGACGGCAATGCCGCCGGGCTTCACGCTGATGGCGTCCACGCCGAGCTGTCCGATTGCCGGCATGGCCGACGAGTCGCGGGGGTACTACGCGCTGCAGTTCCACCCGGAGGTCACCCACACGAGCCAGGGGCAGGCGATCCTCACGCGGTTCGTGAGGGACATCTGCGGCGGCCGCGGTGACTGGCGGATGGGCGACTACGTGGCGGAGGCGGTCACCCGCATCCGCGAACAGGTCGGGCAGGACGAGGTGGTGCTGGGCCTGTCGGGCGGCGTGGATTCGAGCGTCGCGGCGGCATTGATCCACCGCGCCATCGGTGACCAGCTCACCTGCGTCTTCGTCGACCACGGGCTGCTGCGGCTGAACGAGGCGGCGCTCGTGATGGACATGTTCGCCGGCCGGCTGCACGCGAAGGTCCTGCACGTCGATGCGCGGCACCAGTTCCTCGACCAGCTCACCGGTGTCGAGGATCCCGAAGCGAAGCGCAAGATCATCGGCCGCGAGTTCGTCGACATCTTCCAGCGCGAGGCCGGCAGGCTGACAAATGCCCGGTGGCTCGCACAGGGCACGATCTATCCCGACGTGGTCGAGTCCGGTGGCGCGAAGACGAGGAAGTCCAAGACCATCAAGAGCCATCACAACGTCGGCGGTCTGCCCGAGACGCTGGGGCTGCAGCTGCTCGAGCCGTTGCGCGAGTTGTTCAAGGACGAAGTCCGCGAGCTCGGGCTCGTGCTCGGCCTGCCGCCGGACATGGTGTACAGGCATCCGTTCCCCGGCCCGGGGCTCGGCGTCCGCATCCTCGGCGAGGTCACCGAGGCGTACGCGGACCTGCTGCGGCGGGCCGACGACATCTTCATCCAGGAGCTGCGCACCACGCGGGACGACGCGACGGGCAAGACCTGGTACGACCTCACGAGCCAGGCCTTCGCCGTGTTCCTGCCGGTGCGCAGCGTCGGGGTGATGGGCGACTACCGGACCTACGAGCACGTGGTGGCGCTGCGCGCCGTGCAGACGACCGACTTCATGACGGCCGACTGGGCGCCGTTGCCGGTGCCGTTGCTCAAGAAAGTGTCCAGCCGCATCATCAACGAGGTGCGCGGCATCAACCGCGTGGTCTACGACATCAGCAGCAAACCACCCGCCACGATCGAGTGGGAGTAGCGCGCGCGTGAAGGATTTCGTCCACCTCCACCTCCACACCGAGTACTCGCTGCTCGACGGCGCGTGCCGCGTCGACGAGCTGATGAAGGAAGCGGCGCGCCTCGGCATGCCGTCGCTGGCGGTCACCGAGCACGGCAACATGTTCTCGTCGGTGGTCTTCTACGACACCGCGAAGAAACACGGCGTCAAGCCGATCCTCGGCTGCGAGGTCTACGTCGCGCCCGGCGACCGACGCGACAGGAGCGGCGTGCCGGGCGAGACGCAGAACCACCTCGTGCTGCTCGCCGAGACCAACGAGGGCTACCACAACCTGATCAAGCTGGTGTCCGCGGGCTACACGGAGGGCTTCTACTACAAGCCGCGCATCGACAAGGAGCTGCTGCAGCAGCACAGCGCGGGTCTCATCGGCCTGAGCAGCTGCCTGAAGGGCGAGGTTGCCGAGGGCATCTACAAGGACAAGATCGACAAGGCGCGCACGGCGGCGGGCCAGTACAGCGAGATCCTCGGGAAGGGCAACTTCTTCCTCGAGATGCAGTACCAGGGGCTGCGCGAGCAGAAGATCGTCAACGACGGCCTGCCGCCACTGGCCCGGGAGCTCGACCTCCCGATGGTCATCACCAACGACGTCCACTACCTGCGCAACGGCGACCACAAGCCGCACGACATCCTGCTCTGCATCGGCACGGGCAA
Source organism: Acidobacteriota bacterium (assembly GCA_023427865.1). Lineage (GTDB taxonomy): Bacteria > Acidobacteriota > Vicinamibacteria > Vicinamibacterales > Vicinamibacteraceae > Luteitalea. Next base: position 11,441 of record JAEYZV010000458.1, on the reverse strand, counting down.
GTCGGTCAACGACGCGCATCGGCTGAAGTACGGCTCGGACGAGTTCTACCTCAAGACGCCCGAGCAGATGTGGGAGCGCTTCGGCGAGTACCCGGACGCGCTGACCAACACCGCGCGGATCGCCGAACGCTGCGTCGTCGACCTCGACTCGAAGGTCTACCACCTGCCGAACTTCGACGTGCCCGAGGGCGAGACGCTCGACGGCCACTTCGAGCGGGTGACGCGCGAGGGCTTCGCGGCGCGGCTGCCGCGCCTGCGCGAGCTGATGAACCGCGGTGCGCTGCGGCACACGATCGAGGAGTACGAGACGCGTCTCGACTACGAGTTCGCAATGATCCAGAAGATGGGGTACACCGGGTACTTCCTGATCGTCTGGGACTTCATCCGGTACGCGCGCGAGCAGGGCATCCCGGTGGGGCCCGGACGCGGGTCGGCGGCCGGCAGCGTCGTGGCCTGGTGCCTGCGCATCACCGACGTCGATCCGATCGAGTTCGATCTCATCTTCGAGCGCTTCCTGAACCCGGAGCGCGTGTCGATGCCCGACATCGACATCGACTTCTGCGAGCGCCGGCGCGGCGAGGTGATCGACTACGTCACGCGGCGTTACGGCCGCGAGAACGTCGCGCAGATCATCACGTTCGGCACCATGAAGGCCAAGGCGGTGGTGCGCGACGTCGGCCGCGTCATGGACATGACCTACGCCGAGGTTGACAAGGTCGCCAAGCTGATCCCGCCGGCGCTCGACATGACGCTGGAGAAGGCGCTCGTCGAGAACCCCGCGCTCAAGCAGCTGCGCGACAGCGATCCGCGCGTGAAGGATCTGCTCGACATCGGGCAGCGCCTCGAGGGCATGACGCGTCATGCGTCGGTGCACGCCGCGGGTGTCGTGATCGCACCCAAGGCGATTACCGAGTTCGCGCCGCTCTACAAGGGGGCGCGCGACGAAATCGTGACGCAGTGGGCGATGAAGGAAATCGAGAGGATGGGACTCCTCAAGATGGACTTCCTCGGCCTCAGCACCCTCACGCTCATCGACGACGCGCTCAAGGAGATCACGCGGACGACGGGGGAGGTGCTCGACATCGACGCCATCCCGATGGACGACGCCAAGACGTTCCAGCTGTTTGCCGATGGACAGACGGCCGGTGTCTTCCAGTTCGAGTCGTCGGGCATGCGCGAGGTGCTGCGCAAGGCCAAGCCGTCACGCTTCGACGACCTCATCGCGCTCAACGCGCTGTATCGCCCCGGCCCGCTCGGCGCCGGCGTCGTCGACAGCTTCGTCAACCGCCGCCATGGCCGTGAGGAGATCACGTACATGGTCCCGCAGATGGAGCCGATCCTGCGGGACACGTACGGCGTCATCGCCTACCAGGAGCAGGTGATGCGCGTGGCGCGCGACGTCGGCGGGTTCACGATGGGCGAGGCCGACCTGCTGCGCAAGGCCATGGGGAAGAAGGACCCCAAGGTCATGGCGGCGCAGCGCGATCGCTTCGTGCAGGGCGCCGTCGCCAACAAGCTCACCGAGAAGAAGGCCGGAGAGATCTTCGACCTGCTCGCCTACTTCGCCGGCTACGGCTTCAACAAGTCGCACTCGACGACGTACGCGCTGCTCGCGTATCAGTCCGGCTACCTGAAGGCGAACTACCCCTGGTACTTCATGGCGGCGCTGCTGACCATCGAAGCCCAGAACACCGAGAAACTCTCGCAGTACCTGGGGGAGTGCCGCGATCTCGCGGTGCCGGTGCTGCCGCCGGACGTGAACCTGAGCCAGCTGCCGTTCACCGTGGAACCGGAGGGCGTCCGCTTCGGCCTCACCGCCGTCAAGAACGTCGGCGAGGGCGCGATCCTGTCGATCCTCGGTGTCCGCGCCGAGCGTGGCGGGCGCATCGACTCGCTGCGCACGCTCTGCGAGCACGCCGACCTGCGCCTCGTGAACAAGCGCGTGCTCGAGAGCCTGGCCAAGGCCGGCGCCCTCGATTCGCTCGCCCCGCCCGACGAGCCGATCGCCTCGCGCCGCGCGCGGCTGTGTGCGGCCATCGATCGCGGGCTCGAGCACGGCAACCGCGTGCAGAAGGATCGCGATCGCGGCCAGACGCAGTTGTTCGAGGCGCTGCTCGGCGGCGACGGTGACGGCGGGCCCGATCTCGCCCTGCCCGACGCCGAGCCATGGCCCTCGGCGCAGGTGCTCGCGTTCGAGAAGGAGGCGCTGGGGCTGTACCTGAGTGGCCATCCACTCGCGGCGCACCAGGAGGACCTCGCCAAGGCGGGCGCACGGCCCATCGCGCAGTGCACCGAGGCGATGGCCGACGTCCTGGTGGGCGGCATCATCAGCGGCGTGCGGCAGGTGAAGACGAAGAAGGGCGACCGCATGGCCGCCTTCATGCTCGAGGACCTCGACAGCACGCTCGAAGTGGTGGCGTTCCCGGAGACGTTCCGCAACTACTTCCAGTACATCGAGAACGACCGCATGGTGCTGGTGCGCGGCAAGCTCGAAGCCGGCGACGACAGCGCGAAGATCCTCGCCAGCGAAGTCAAGCCGCTGTCGTCGTTGAACGAGACGCTGTCGCGCGAAGTGGCGATCTCGCTCCGCGCCCCGTCACGCTCGATGTTCGAAGCGGTCGCCGACGTGCTGCTGCGCCATCGCGGCGACCGGCGCGTGCGGCTCGACGTCGAGGTCCGCGATCTCCCGTGCGCCATGCGCGTGCGCGCCGAACTGGCGGCCGTGCAGGTGCGCCCGTCCGAACAACTGGTGTCCGAACTCGAACGCGTGTGCGGGGTCGGCACCGTCAAACTGCGGTAACCTGACCGTCATGCCCGTGGACACCCTCGAGTTCGAGGAGCCCGTCGCCGCCCTCCTGAAGGAGATCGAGCAGCTGAGCAGCCAGCCGAGCACGCCGGATCGCACAGCGGAAATCGAGCGGCTCCAGACGCGTGCCACCCAGGTGCGGCAGGAGTTGTTCTCGCGCCTCACGCCGTGGCAGCGCGTGCTCGTGGCGCGGCACCCGCAGCGGCCATACCTGTTCGACTACGTCGCGCGACTCTGGCCGGGGTTCACCGAGATCCACGGCGATCGGCGTTTTGCCGACGACCAGGCCATCGTCACCGGGTTTGCGCACTACCGCGAGCAGCCGGTGCTCATCGTCGGCCACCAGAAGGGGCGCGATACGAAGCAGAAGATCCTGCGCAACTTCGGCTATGCCCGCCCCGAGGGCTACCGCAAGGCGCTGCGCGCGATGGAGATGGCCGCCAAGTTCAAGCGGCCGGTCATCTGCCTGGTGGACACGCCGGCCGCCTACCCGGGAATGGAGTCGGAGGAGCGGGGCATCGCCGAGGCGATCGCCCTGAACCTGCGCGAGATGGCGGTGCTCGACACGCCGATTCTCGTCGTGGTCACGGGCGAGGGCGGCAGCGGCGGCGCGCTGGGCATCGCGGTCGGCGACATCGTGCTGATGCAGGAGTACGCCGTGTACAGCGTGATTCCGCCCGAGGGCTGTGCGGCGATCCTGTGGCGCGACTCCGCCAAGAAGGTGGAAGCGGCCGAGGCCCTGAAGATGACGGCGCCCGACCTGGTCGCGCGCGGGATCGTGGACGGCATCATCCCGGAACCCGCGGGCGGTGCGCACCACGACTTCGATCTCGCCGCGCAACGGCTCGACGAGGCCCTGTGGCCGGCGCTGCAGCAGGTGATGGCACTGCCGGCTGCCGAGCGCCTCGACCGACGCTACGACAAGTTCCGCCGCATCGGTCGCCTCGGCGCCGAGCTCTCCGGTACGGCCTCCTGATCCCGCCGCGCGGGACCGCGACACCATGCGGACATTGATCTGGGATCCCGTCGTGTGTGACGAGGCGGCCGCGCAGACGCTGGCCGCCGCGCTCGACGTGTCGCCAGTCGTCGCCCGCCTGCTGTGCCATCGCGGCCACGGCGATCCCGAGGCGGCCCATCGCTTCCTGCATCCGCAGCTGTCGCAGCTGGGGGACCCGTACCGCCTTGCCGACATGCGTCCGGCGATCGACAGGCTGTGTGCCGCGCTCGAACGGCGCGAGACGATCGCCATCCACGGCGACTACGACGTCGACGGCGTGACGTCCACGGTCATCCTGCGGCGCGCCCTCGAACTGCTGGGCGGCGTGGTCACGCACTTCATCCCGGAGCGGCTGCGCGACGGCTACGGGCTGCAGGCCGCCGCCGTGGAGCGCCTGCACGCCGACGGCGTCCGCGTGATCGTGTCGGTGGACTGCGGCATCCGCAGCGCCGAGGCCGCACGCCGGGCGCGCGAGCTCGGCGTCGACCTGATCATCACCGACCATCACGAACCCGAGGCGGAGATCCCGCCGGCGCTCGCCGTGATCAACCCCAAGCGTGCCGACTGCACGTACCCGGACAAGCACCTGGCGGGCGTCGGGGTGGCGTTCAAGGTCGTCCAGGCGCTGTGCCAGCGGTTCGGGCGGGAGAAGTGGCTGCCCGCGTTCCTCAAGCTCGCCGCGATCGGCACCGTCGCCGACGTCGTCCCGCTGGTGGGCGAGAACCGGATCATCGCCAAGCTCGGACTCGAGCGGTTGTCGCAGGGGCCGCACACCGTGGGACTGCGCACGTTGCTCGAGTCGGCGGGGCTGCACAACAAGGCGATCGACGGCTTCCACGTGTCGTTCCTCATCGCGCCGCGCGTCAACGCCGCGGGCCGGATGAGCACGCCCGATCTCGCCACGCGGCTGCTTCTGGCGAGCGACGAGGCGCAGCTCGAGGAAGTGCGCCGGCTCGCCGAGCAGCTCGGGGAGGAGAACGCGCGCCGGCAGGCGCACGAGGCCGAGATCGTCGCGGAGGCGAGAAAGCAGGTCGACACCGACATCCAGGTCGGCGCGCACAACGTGCTCGTCGTCGCCGGTGATGGCTGGCACCGCGGTGTGATCGGCATCGTCGCCTCCAAGCTCGTGGACGCGTACTACAAGCCGGCGATCGTGCTGTCGATCGAGGACGGCATCGCGCACGGATCGTGCCGGTCGATTCCCGCCTTCGACATGCTGGGGGCCCTCGACACCTGCGCCGACCTGTTTGGCAGGTACGGCGGACACAAGCAGGCGGCCGGGCTGACGATGGACGCGGCGAGGATCCCGGAGTTCCGCGAGCGGATCAACGCGCATGGTCTCGAGTGCCTCGAGCCGACGGACCTGATGCCGCGCCTGCGCATCGACAGCGAGCTGCGGCTGGCCGGCATCGACTCGCGCGTCGTCGCGGGCCTCGAGCAGCTGGCGCCGTTCGGCCTGGCCAATCCCAAGCCGGTGTTCGACGCCTCGGGCGTGGAGCTGCTCGGCACACCGCGCCGCATCAAGGAGCGGCACCTGAAGGTGCAGCTGCGCCAGGACGGCCGCGTGTTCAACGCAATCGCCTGGCGTGCGGCCGAGAAGGCCACGCAGTGGGAGCAGCATCGGCAGTCGCTGCGCCTCGCATATTCGCTCGACAAGCAGACGTGGCAGGGAGAGACCACCGTGGAGCTCACCGTGGCCGATCTCCGCTGTCCCGAGCAGGCCGCGTCACCGGGGCCTGCCTGATGCGCGCGCGGCGGCTGGTGCGCTACGCGCTGGCGGCGTTTGCCGTCGGCTTCGCCGTCTGGCTCGGCCTGCAGCTCCGGAGCCGCAGCATCACGACCGGCCCGGTGAGCGATCCGCGCACCGACCCCAACGCGGTCGTCGAGTCCAGCGGCGGGCTGATTACGCGCACGAGCGGCGAAACGCGCGACATGGACGTGCAGCACGGCGGGCTGCGCACCTATCCCGACGGACGCACCGTGTTTCAGGCCGTGACGGTCACGGTGCCGGAGCGCCCGGATCGCCGCGGCTTCACCATCAAGGGCGACGAGGCCGAGGTCACCAAGGACAACGCGCAGGTCCGCCTCACGGGCAGCCTGGTGCTCGAGACCACGGACGGGTTGCGCATCACCGGCCCGGAGGCCACCTACGACGCCACCGACGGCATCATCCGCATCCCTGGCGAGGTGCAGTTCCAGAAGGGCGGCATGACGGGGTCGTCGATCGGCGCCACGTACGACAACACGCGCGACGTGCTGTGGATGCTCGAACGCGCGCAGATCGATGTCGCGCCGGACGCGCGTGGCCAGGGCGAGACCCACATGCGGGCGGGGTCGGCCGGCTTCGCGCGCGCCGAGCGCTACATCCGCCTGCAGGATGCCGCGACCGTGACCCGCGAGGGCCAGTCGCTCGGCGGCGACACCATCACCGTGTTCATGCAGCAGGCCGCCGACATCGTGGAGCTGATCGAGCTGCGCGGGCGCTCGACCGTGTCGCTCCCGGCGCCGCAGCAACTGCAGGAGATGGCCGCCAGCGACATCAACCTCGCGTACCAGCCCGATGGTCGTACGCTGCGCCAGGTCACCCTGGCCGAGCGGGCGGCGGTGCAGTTCCGCGGGCAGGGCGGCACCCCTGGTCGTCGACTGGCTGCGGCACTGATCGACATGCAGCTCGATGCCGACGGCGCGACGATGACGGGGCTCAACGCGCAGGAGGCCGTGCAGCTCACCGTGCCACAGGCCGGCGTCACGCCCGCCCGCACGATCACCGGCGACGCGCTTGCCGGTGCCGGCCAGCCGGGACGCGGGCTGACCGGCGCCACGTTCACGAAGAACGTGACGTTCCGTGAGACGCGGCGTGCGAGCCGCGACGCACCGGCGCTCGACCGGACGATCACGGCCGACACCCTGGAGCTGCAGACCAGCGGTGCCATCGACGCGATCGACCGGGCGACGTTCGGTGGCGGCGTCACGGTGAAGGACGCGCAGCGCACCGCGAGTGCGCCGCTGCTCGTGTACCGGACCGAGTCGGGCGACATCACGCTGAGTGCGGAGGGCACCCCCCTGACCGCGCGGATCGACGATGCCCGAGGGTCCGTGCAGGCGCGCATCATCAACATCCTTGGCGGCGGCGACGACGTGGTGGCCGAGACAGACGTCCGGTCGGTGCTGCAGGGCGGCGACGACGCGGCGGCCCGTCCAGGCATGTTCGAAGCCGACCAGCCGGTCAACGTCACCGCCGCCAGGCTCGACCGTCGCGAGAAGAAGGCGGTCTACACAGGCGACGCGCAGATCTGGCAGAAGGCGACGTCGATAAAGGGCGACACGATCACCCTCGACGAGAGCTCGAGGAACCTGCTCGCGGCAGGGAAGGTGCGCACGGTGATGGAGCTCGAGGAGAAGGACGCCGCAACCGGGAAGTCCGAGCGTAGCGTGACCACGGGCACTGCCGAGGAGCTCGAATACCAGGACAAGGAGCGCAAGGCGATCCTGCGGACGACAGCGCGGCTCGTGAGTGCGCGCGACGGCGACCTGCGCGGCAACCGCATCGAGATGTTCCTGCGCGAGGGCGGTCGCGAGCTCGAGCGACTCGAGGCCTACGAGGCCGTGACGCTCCAGACGGCGGTCCGGCATGCGGTGGGCACGCGCCTGACGTACTACACGAGCGACGGGCGATACGTGATGAGCGGGACGCCCGTGGTGGTGCTCGAACAGTTTCCCAACGAATGCCGCGAGACGACGGGCCGGCGCCTGACGTTCTATCGCGGGACCGACGTGATCACGGTGGACGGCAATCAGTCCACCCGAACGCAGGGCCGCACCGCCGGGACGTGCCCCGCCCTGAAACCGGCCTGATGGCACTGCTGCAGACAGACCGCCTCACGAAGGCGTACGGCGGCCGCACCGTGGTGGCGGGAGTGAGCCTCGAAGTGCGCTCCGGCGAGGTCGTTGGGCTGCTCGGGCCCAACGGCGCCGGCAAGACGACCACGTTCTACATGTGCGTGGGGCTCACGCGGCCCGACTCGGGCACCGTCGCGCTCGATGGCGAGGACCTGACGCAGGATCCGATTTACGTACGGGCCAGGAAGGGCCTCGCGTACCTGCCGCAGGAGGCCTCGATCTTCCGCGGCCTCACGGTCGAGCAGAACGTGTTGTCCATTCTCGAGACACTGGAGCTCGACACTGGACAGCGGAAGGCCCGCTGCCGTGAGTTGCTGGCCGAGCTGTCCCTGTCGCATCTGGCGCGGTCGAAGGCGTACACGTTGTCGGGCGGCGAGCGCCGCAGGGTCGAGATTACACGGGCGCTCGTCAATAATCCCAAGTTCATCCTTCTGGATGAGCCATTTGCGGGCATCGACCCCATCGCCGTGGCCGATATCCAGAAGATAATCTTCCACCTGAAAAATCGTGGCATCGGCGTGCTGATTACGGACCATAATGTCCGGGAGACCCTGAAGATCACCGATCGGGCGCACATTGTGCATGCGGGCACGATCTTCAAGAGCGGCACGCCAGGTGAGCTGGCGGCCGACGAGGAGGTCAAGCGCATCTACCTCGGGACCGATTTCCGGCTCGACTGACCTCCAGGGTTCACGTAGCTCAAACCATGGCCATCACGCAGAAGCTCCAGACCCGTCTTTCGCAGACGCTCGTGCTGTCGCCATCGTTGCAGCAGGCCATCAAGCTCCTGCCGATGACGACGCTCGAGCTTGCGGAGCTCCTGAATCAGGAAAGCGTGGAGAACCCGATGCTCGAGGAGGTGCCGACCGAGGAGATGCAGGCGGTCGACCCCCAGGCGCAGACATCGGAACCCGAAGCCCAGGAGCAGCCGAAGCCCGACCGTCCCGACGCCAACTGGGACGAGCAGGACTACGCGTACTTCTTCGGCGAATACCTCGACGATGGCGGGTATCGGTCACGAATGCCGGTGGAAGTCAAGGAGCTGCCTCCGATCGAGAACACCCTCTCGACGAGCGGCTCGTTGGCCGATCATTTGCTGTGGCAGCTCTCGATGCGGGCCGACATCTCGCCCGAGCAGCGCGAGATCGGCGAAGCGATCATCGGCAACCTGAACGACGATGGGTACCTGGTCGCCTCGGTCGACGAACTCGCGCAGATGGGCGGCTGGTCGGCATCGGCGGTGGAGTCGGTGCTCGGCGTCATCCAGCACCTCGACCCGGTCGGTGTGGCCGCCCGCGACCTCCAGGAATGCCTGACGCTGCAGTTGATCCACGAGGGTCACGCCGGCACGCCCGCCGAAACGATCGTCACCGAGCACCTGCGCCTGCTGCAGAACCACCAGGTGCCCGAGATCGCCAAGCGGATGGGCATGTCCATCGACCAGCTGAAGGAGCACATCGAGGTCATCCGCCATCTCGACCCAAAGCCCGGCAGCCGCTACAACCCGGCCCCGTCCCAGTACGTGATGCCGGACGTCTACATCGTCAAGGTGGAAGATCAGTACGTGGCGGTCCTCAACGACGACGGGCTGCCGCAGTTGCGGATCAGCCCGGTGTACAAACGTCTGCTCGACACGAAGGACGACGAGTCGGCGGCCGCGACGCGCGCCTACGTGAAGGAGAAGTTCCGGTCGGCGCTCTGGCTGCTCAAGTCGGTCGACCAGCGGCAGAAGACGATCATCAAGGTCGCCAACAGCATCATCCAGTTCCAGAAGGAGTTCCTGGACCACGGGATCGAACACCTCCGGCCGCTGGTGCTGCGTGACGTCGCCGAGGACATCGGCATGCACGAGAGCACGGTCAGCCGCGTGGTGAACAACAAGTACATGCACACGCCCCAGGGCGTGTTCGAGATGAAGTTCTTCTTCCACAGCGGCATCAGCAGCTCGTTCGGCGAGAGCGTGTCGTCGGTGACCATCAAGCAGCGGATCCGCAAGATCATCGAGGCCGAGGACGGCCGCAAGCCGCTGAGCGACTCGAAGATCGTCAGCATCCTGCAGCGCGAAGGCCTGGTGCTCGCGCGCCGCACGATTGCCAAGTACCGCGAGGAACTGCGGATCCCGACCTCGAACCAGCGCAAGGTGCTGTACTGAACCCCGAAAGGACCGCCGCATGCGGCTCGCGCTCACGGGGCGCAACCTCGACATCACTCCAGCTCTCCGACAACTCGTCACCCGGCGGTTGGCGAAGCTGGATCGGCTCCTCCACGACAGCATCATCTCGGCGCAGGTCGTCCTGCGCATGGAGAAGCACCGACACAAGACCGACGTGCTCGTGCTGACGCGCGGCAATCACTCGTTGAGCGGCCACGGCGAGGACGGCAACTGGGCGACGTCGATCGCCGGTGCGCTCGCCAAGGTCGAACAGCAGGCCACGCGGCTGAAGGGCAAGCGCGAGGCGAAGACCCGTCGCGTCGACGGCGTGAGGCGTCGCCCGGTCGGCGGCATCGACCTGGAACAGGCCGCCTCAGCGACGGGCGCCGCGCGCCGTGGAAGGCCCGCGCCCTCGCCGGCCGACGCCGAGTCGGCCAGGCCGCGCGTGATCCGCGTCCGGCGGACGAGCCCGAAGCCGATGCTGCTCGAGGACGCGGTGCTGCGCGTCGACGACGTCCCGGGATCGGTGCTGGTGTTCCGTGACCCGGCGATCGATCGCGTGCGCGTGCTCGTGCGCCGGGCCGACGGGCACATCGGCCTCGTGGATCCCGACGCCTGACGGGCGGGGCCGCGCATGACCGCTGCTCACGATCCCGCACCGCAGGGGCTGACCGTCCGCGACCTCCTCGCCAGATGTGCGGGGACGCGCCTGGGCGACCTGTCGCTGCGCGCGGGGACGACCGGACTCGGCCGTCGCATCACCCAGGTATCCCTGCAGAAGACGGGGCTCGCGTTGACGGGGCAGCCGCACTACCTGGAAGACGGGCGTGTGCTGCTGTTCGGCCGCAGCGAGGTGCAGTACCTCACCGGGCTCGAGTCCGGCGAGCGGCGCGAGCGCCTGCGCGGCGTCCTCCGGCCGGGGCTGCCCTGCATCGTCGTGACCGCGGGACTGCCCGTGGACGCGGTGCTCCTCGAGATCGCCGAGGCCCACGGTGTGCCGGTGCTGTCGACCGACGTGCTCACGTCGGAGGCACTCGTTGCGCTCACCGGCGTGCTCGAGGAAGGGCTCGCGCCGATGACCACGCTGCACGGCGTGCTCATCGACATCCTCGGTCTTGGCGTGCTGCTGCTGGGCGAGAGCGGCATCGGCAAGAGCGAGTGCGCGCTCGACCTCGTGGTCCGCGGTCACCGGTTGGTCTCCGACGATGCCGTGGAGATCACGCGACGCGGGACGGTGCTCGTCGGCACGTCGCCGCCGCTCACGCGCCATCACATGGAAGTACGCGGCCTGGGCATCATGAATGTGCAGGATCTGTTCGGTGTGGCGTCGACGCGCCACAGCATGCAGGTCGAATTCATCGTGCGCCTGGTGCGCTGGGACAGCCAGACCGAATACGAGCGGCTGGGCCTCGACGAAGCCACCGAGCCGCTGCTCGGCCTGCCGGTGCCGGTGGTGACGCTGCCCGTCGGTCCCGGGCGGAACATCGGCATCCTCGTGGAAGTCGCCGCGCGGCGGCACCTGCTGCTCGCGCGCGGCGTGTCGGCGGCGCGACGGCTGGCTGCGCGTCTCGAGGCCGAACTGCAGG
>JAEYZV010000454.1 GCA_023427865.1 Acidobacteriota bacterium | reverse complement strand
GCGGCCGGCGGGGGTTGGCCGGGGGGTAAGTTACGGTCCCCCGGCGGCCCCTGTGCAACGTCCCCGGTACCCGGCACCCGGCACCCCGTCCCCGGTAGCCGGCACCCGGTCCCCGGGTCCCCGGTTGCAATTCCTACGGCCGGATCACGGTGCCGTCGCGTCGCCGTGTGGTGCCCCACGAGTAGTCGAAGTTCGGCGGTCCCTGCGGGAACGGGAACTTCGCGGCGAGTGCTTCATCGACCTCGACGCCATGGCCCGGCGCGTCGTTGGCCACCAGGTAGCCGTCCTTCTGCTCGGGCGACCCCTTGAACACCTCGCGCGTTTCGGGCGGGAAGGCACCACCCTCGTGGATACCGAAGTTGTACGTCGACAGCTCCAGCGCCAGCTGCGCCGCGTGCGCCACCGGCGAGGCATCGCCCGGTCCGTGCCATGCCGTGCGCACGCCGAAGAACTCCGACAGCGCCGCCACCTTGCGGGCCGGCGACAGCCCGCCGATCTGCGAGATGTGGATGCGGATGAAGTCGATGAGCCTCTCGGAGATCAGCGGCAGGTACTCCTGCACCGTGTTGAACAGCTCGCCCATCGCGATGGGGATGCTCGTCTGCTGCCGCAGCTGCCGGAACCACGCGTTGTCCTCGGGTGGGAACGGGTCCTCGAGGAAGAACAGGTTGTACGGCTCGAGGTTCTTGCAGAGGTTGATCGCCTCGTTCAGCTGCACGCGCTCGTGCACGTCGTGCAGCAGCTGCACCTCGTCGCCGAGCGCGCCCCGCAGGTGCTCGAACAGCTTCGGCAGCATCCTGACGTACCCGGATGATTCCCAGATCGCCCGCGGGTTCGTGGGGCCGACCGGCTCGTCCGGCGATCCGGCGAGTGACGCCTCGCTGCGGGCGCCGTACGTGGACAGCCCGGGTACGCCGCCCTGTACGCGCACGTGCCGGAAGCCGGCCGCCATCCCCTTCTGCGCGTTGGCGGTGACCTCCGCGAAGTCGCGCCCGCTCGCGTGGTAGTAGCAGTCGGCGCCGTGGCGCACCTTGCCGCCGAGCAGCTGGTAGAGGGGCAGGCCTGCGCGCTTGCCGAGGATGTCCCACAGCGCGATGTCGACGCCGCTCATCGCGTTGAACAGCACCGGACCGTTGCGCCAGTACGAGCTGACGTACATCGCCTGCCAGATGTCCTCGATCTCGTCGACGCGGCGGCCGATGAGGAAGGGACGCAGGTACTCGTCGACGGCGGTCTTGACCACGAGCGCGCGCTGGGTGAACGTCGCGCACCCCCACCCGTGCAGCCCGGGCTGGTCGGTCAGCACCTTCACGACCACCAGGCGGATGCGGTTGGGTGCCGTCAGCACGACCTGCACGTCCCTGATACGGATCGGCGGCAGACCGCGGGGTGCGGGTGGCGCCACCGCCGTCTGCGCGAGCACGTTGCGAGCTGCGGCCAGTGCCGCTCCGCTCGTGATCGTCCCTGCTGCCAGCCTGCGCAGCGCGTCGCGTCGCTTCATTCGGGCTCCTTGGTGCCGGGCATCGTGCGTGCCCCGCCAGCCGGGTGTCAAGCACGCGGCGTTGCGCTATGCGCGCGGCGAGCCGTCCCGCCGGTGTCGGCCAGGCAGGGCGCGTTCCCCGAACGCGCCGGTTTCGTGCCATAGCGCGTTTCAGTGCAGCCGCTAACCCATTCGCATACTGCCGTGGCGTCCGGCTTCGCGACATCCTGCAGCCTTCGGATTGTCGAGCGGCCTGCCGGCTGCTCCGGAGCGGAGCGGATGACATCAGTGTGCGTATACGCGGTGCGGGCGACGGCGCTCGTGCTGCTGGCGATGGTGGGAAGCGTCACGGCACAGCCGACCGCCACGATCCGTGGCGTGGTGCGCGACGGGCAGGGCGCCCCCGTGCCGGGTGCGACCGTGACGGTGCGCGCCACCGATACCGGGCTGACCCGCACCGCGCCGACGGCCGACGACGGCAGTTACGTCCTCGTGAACCTTCCGCCGACAACGCTGGATCTGGTCGCCTCGGCGACGGGCTTCTCCGAGGCGACGCGCACGGGCCTCGTCCTCCAGGTCGGTCAGGCGTTATCGGTGGACCTCACGCTCGCCCCTGCTGGTGTCCGCGAAACCGTGGACGTCGGCGCGACAATGCCGCTCGTCGACACCACGCGGTCGGTCGTCGACGCCGTCATCACGTCCAACGCCATCGAGGCATTGCCGCTCAACGGCCGCAACTTCCTCGAGCTCGCGCTGCTCGTGCCCGGCAACGCACCGGCGCCGAACTTCGACCCGACCAAGTCCAACACGGTGGTGATCTCGTCGGCCGGGCAACTCGGGCGCGGCGGCAACGTGATGATCGACGGCGCCGACAACAACGACGACGTGGTGGGTGGTCCGCTGCAGAACGTCACACAGGAAGCGGTGCAGGAGTTCCAGATCGCCACCAACCGCTTCACCGCGGAATTCGGCCGCTCCGCATCGTCCATGATCAACGTCGTGACGCGCTCGGGCAGCGACTCGCTGCGGGGCTCGGCGTCGCTGTTCCTGCGTGACCATCGCTGGCAGGGGCTGCCAGCCACGTTCGATCGCACGAGCGGCGACAACCTGCCGTTCGATCGACAGCAGATCGCGGGATCGGCCGGTGGGCCGCTGGCACCGGGACGCGCCTTCTGGTTCGCCGCGGCGGAGTACCGGAACCAGGACGGCGCCGTGCTGGTCGGCGAGCGCGACGTCGCGACGCGGACGATCCGGCGCACGTTCGCGCCGGCCCCGCTCGACGACGTCCTCGGCTCGGGCCGGATCGACTGGCGCGCGTCCCCGGACGACCAGTTCGCCTTCCGGTATGCCGGCGAGCGGGCCGAGGACACCGGCGCCAGCAGCCTGGACCGCGCCATCGGCTCGGCCTCCTACCGTCAGCGCAGCCGCAACGCGTACCACTCGCTCGTCGGCAGCTGGACGCGCGTGCTGTCGCCGCCCATGCTGAACGCGGCCACGGCGACCTTCAGTTCGTTCGACAACGAGATCGTCCCCGTCGCGTCGGGGCCGCAGTACACGTTCCCGAGCATGCTCGACGGCTCGTCGTTCCGCGTGCCGCAGGGCACCACGCA
>JAEYZV010000612.1 GCA_023427865.1 Acidobacteriota bacterium | reverse complement strand
GCCCAGCACTGACCTCGGCGAGATGCGGCGGCGTCGACATTCTGGCAGGCACAGAGTTCGAAGCAGTTCGTCGTCTAGTCGCACAGTTGGGCCCCTTTTGCACACGGTGCCGCCCAGGCATAAGCGGCGCATGCGAGAGCAGATCCGAGTGCTCAGTGCTCTGCTCATCAGGGGCACTGTGACCTCCACAGGATGCAACTCCGATCTTGTGGACGAGTGAGTGGCCGACGGGCGCGTCAGAGTGGCGCGTACCTTCTCGCGTCCGCGCCACGACGTCCCCTCGCCGGACCCGCACGTCCACCTGCCGGAACTGACGGCGTGAGCCACGCGCCGCCTCCGGTTGCCGGTACACCACTCGGTAGTACTGCCGGGTATCGCGGACGAGCTGATGAGCGCCGGCCGCCGCGTCTGCGAGCGCGCCACCAGTGAACCGGGCCAACTCCCCGAGACTGCCGCTGGGCATGTCCGATGGGCGCCGAACCTTCGTTGCCGCAGCGGCCGCGGGATTCGGCGTGATCGCGTCCGCCGGAACGGGTGACGCCTGCTGCGCCCGCGGGGCGGTGCCGTAGATCGGTACGTTCGCGACGGAGGACGCGGCCACGACGCGGTCGAACACCTTCCGCGCCTCCGAGCATTTCTCCTGCTTCGCCTGCCCCCAGTACTTGCGCTCTCCGTCGCTGACCACGAGCATTGCTCGCCTGGTGCTGGCCTGCTGCGCCATCACCTTGAGCACATTCTCGATGACGCCGAGGCTGACCACGCTGCGCCGGCAGGCCTCGGCGCTCGAAGCGGAACTGTCTCGCTGCCCGAGGAACTGCCGGATCGTCGCTCGCGACGACGCTCGGTCGGTCGACAGTTGCTGGATGAGTGGGAACGGGCCGGTGTTCACCACCGCCAGCCGGTCTTTGGGCCCCAACGCATCCACGAGCGCGAGGCCGGCCGCAACCGCGCCGTTCGTGCCCGCGGCGGCGTACCGAGGTCGTCGAGCACGAGGACGAAGTCGCCGGGCGGCTCGGGTGAGTCACCGGTGATCGTGTCGACGTGCCCGAATGCTTCAATCGCTTGCGCGACGCCGTTGTCGAGCACCTCGACGTCGGCGGCGGTGAGGTCGGACACCGGCTGTCCCTCTTGGGACACGATGACCGTCAGCGTGACGAGCGTGGCTTCGCTCGATGCTGATGACACCTGGGCGGACGGCACCGCGGCCGTCGTGGCCAGTGACATGGCCAGCAGTGCGGCAGTACGACACCAGGCACGGGCAAGACCACGCATGGGATGTGGACACGCTAGCAGGGCCTTGGGGCGACCGCAATCAGGACGAGCTGGGTACTCGACGGCGCGGGAGTGTGTAGGTACTACTCCTCACGCCAGCGCCAGGACGTGCCAACGCCCCGGCCTCTGCAAGCGGCCCGCGTACTGCGCGATCGTGCCGCGCCATGAAACGGGCAACGTGAGGAACAGCGTGTCGAGCCGCGGGTCGTCGAACCCCTCGCCGACCAGCTTGCCGGTGGCGAGGATCACGCGTGGGGCATCGTCAGGGATCCCGCGAGCCGTGCCGCGAGCACCTGGCGCTGTTTCTTCCCGAGTCCGGCACGCAGCACGATGACGTGCGGCAGGCGCGGGGTGAGGGCGCGCTCGAGCCGCTCGAGGTGTCGTTGCGCTCGGTGAGCACCAACGGCGACTGACCGGCGCGCACGGCGTCGACGACGTCGTCACTGATCCGCTCGGTGCGGCGCTCATCGTCGATCAAGGCTTTGTACAGGGTCTGGAACGCCACACGACGGTCAGCATCGAGCGCGCTCCCCGCCAGGAATGTCGTATGCACGTGCACGACGTGTGCGAATGGCCGCGTCGCTGCCTGAAGTGCGATCGTCCTCGTCGTCCGCGGCAGGCGGACACCGACGATCCGGCCGCGGCGTTCTGCGTCCTGGACGATGGCTTCCACCTCGCGTCTGGGCGTGCGACGGAGGCTCGAGAGGTACGCCCACTGATCGGGGAGCGGCTCCCACGCGTCATCGACGAAGACCGTGTTGTCTTGGGCGCGCGCCTCTCGCTGCAGCGGGAGTGCGATCAGGTTGCCGAAGCCTCCCTGCGGCAGCGTGTCCTGGTTCGGGAAGAGTCGATCGTACGAGCCGAAGCCGAGCGTCGGGTGGACGTCCATCGCCTCGGTCAGCAGGTGCGCGCCGAGGCGTCTGGCCAGCGCGGCCGGCAGGGCGTCCTCGAAGAACACCCAGACGTGCGCGCCCAGCCCGGAGCGCGAGCGCTCGATGGCCGCCTGAAGAGAGCGAGCGCGACACCCGCGCGCGAAGGCGAGCGCATCGTCGCGCCAGTCTCCCTTGTCGAAGTCCACCGCGAGGAAATGGCACGTCTCGTCGGGCAGCAGGGGATATACGCCGGCGACGAACGGCTGCCCTGCGTCGTCTCGTCCCAGCAGGTGCCAGCGCACGACATCGTCAGTAACCGGCAGGAAGCGGCGCACGGTGCAGTCGGCGCACTTGATGCGCGGCTTCTCGCAGATGCCGCGCACCCACTCGTGCGCGCACGCTGGCGCATACCCCGCCCGCCCCGTCGTGCGGCTCTCGAAGCGCCGCGGGTACACGTCGTCCCTGCCCCGGAATAGCGACCGGAACACGGCAATCTTCTCGTGAGTCGACGCGAACTGGTCGATGCTGTGGGACATTCTTCGACCCTTGGGATTGTCCCCATTCTGCAATCAGCAGACGCGCGCCCATCCCACCACGCCGCAGACCTCAATCGGCGGCCGTTGGGGCGTCAGTCCTGCGAGCAGACGGGAGCCACCGAACGGCAGCGGAGGCGTGTCGACAGTGTGTATACGCAGCGGTACCTTGGGTGGACAGACCCTCGCGGGGTGCCACTATGCCAGCGCTTGCCACAAGAACCGTGAATCTCAGGATCGACGACGACCGCAGGGAACTCATCGACCGAGCGGCGGAAGCTGTCGGGAAGGACCGCACGGCTTTCATGCTCGAGGCTGCCACAGCGGCGGCTGAAAGTGTCCTGCTGGACCGTCGCGTGTTCAAGCTCGACCCGCCGGCCTGGGAGAAGCTCAACGCGATCCTCGACGCGGCCCCCGCCGACAGTACCGCGCTGCGCGCGCTGTTCAGCAAGCGTGCTCCCTGGGAGCGATGAGCCGAGCGCGCAGCGTCATCGGCGCGCCCGAGCACCTGACCGCCAGTCACTCACTGGAGCAGTTCTCCTGTGGTGAGCCGTCGCTGGACGATTGGCTCCGTCGCCGTGCGCTCGGGATCGAGGCGTCCGGAGCCTCGCGGACGTACGTGGCGTGTGCAGAGGGACGCGTGGTCGGCTTCTATTGCCTGTCCACGGGCGCCCTGCTGCGGGAACACGCGCCGGGAAGCGTCTCCCGCAACACGCGCGACCCCATCCCGGTGGTCATCCTGGGGCGGCTTGCCGTTGATCAGCATTTTCAGTCGGCGGGCATCGGCTCGGGGCTGCTCAAGAGCGCGGCCCTCCAGACCATCGCGGCCTCGGAGACGGTGGGTGTGCGCGCCCTCATGCTTCACGCGATCTCGCCACGCGCGAGGACGTTCTATGCTCGGCACGGCTTCACGGAGTCCCCGGTGAACCCGATGATGATGATGGCGAGCATCGGCCAGTTGAAGCGCGCGTTTCAGGCTGTCGGCTAACGCGACCAAGAGCTTTCGATACAACAGCTTACATGGAAGTGTTGGTAGCTGCGGCCGTTGTCTTCGTCGGCCGAGCTCGGACTGCAGTCGCTTTCCCGCTCGGGAAAACGACTGCGGATCGTCGCGCATTGGTGACGAGTTATTCCCGATCGGGAATATCGGCCGCGCCCGTCAGGGCCGGAATGTGCTATGTTCCCGATCGGGAACTCCATGTCACCCGCTGAACTCGGCACCATCATCCGCACGACTCGACTCGAGCAGGGGCTGCGGCAGGCGCAACTGGCTGCAGTCGCTGGGGTGGGATTGCGCTTTCTCGTCGAACTCGAGGCCGGCAAGCCCACCGCGCAGATCGGCAAGACCCTGGCGGTCCTGGCGGCGCTTGGTTGCCGTGTCGAGGTGCGACCACCACGTCAGGGGCCGAGTGACACGTGAAGCGCTCGCTTCGGGTCTGGTGGGACGGTCGGGCTGTGGGCACGCTGCGCACGAACGAGCATGGAGAAATGCAGTTCGTCTACGAGGCCACGTGGCTCACCGACGCCGCCGCGCCGCCGCTGTCTCTCTCGCTGCCCAAGCGCGAGGCGCCATTCAAGCGGCGCGAGTGTCGGCCCTTCTTTGCGGGCTTGCTGCCCGAGGACGTCCAGCGCGATGGCGTCGCCCGGGCCCTGGGCGTGTCGCGCGCCAATGACTTCGCGCTGCTCGACGCGCTGGGGGGAGATGTCGCCGGTGCACTGACGCTTCTGCCCGAGGACGGGACCCCATCACACTCCGACAGCGACGTCTCCACTCGGCCGCTCGAGGATGAAGCCCTGCGAGACATCCTCGATCGTCTGCCGAGCCGGCCGCTGCTGGCCGGGCAGGACGGCCTCCGCCTGTCGCTCGCCGGCGCGCAGTCGAAGCTGCCCGTCGTGCTGGTCGATGACCACGTGGCGCTGCCGGTGCCCGGGCAACCGACGACACACATCCTCAAGCCGCCGATTGCACGGTTCTCCGGGACCACCGAGAACGAAGCGCTCGCGATGCGACTCGCTGCCCGCTGTGGACTCCCGGTGGCGCACGTCGAGCCCCGGGCCGTCGAACGCCGTCCGTACCTCCTCATCGAGCGCTACGACCGGCGCGTGACCGAGGACGGTCGCGTCCAGCGCCTTCACCAGGAGGACATCTGCCAGGCGCTGGGCATCGTGCCCGAGCACAAGTACGCGGCCGAGGGCGGCCCCACGCTACCCGACACGTTTGCGCTCGTGCGGCGGGTGACCGTGCAGCCGGCACTGGCCGTCCTGGCGCTGCTCGACGTCGCCATCTTCAACGTCATCGTCGGCAACGCCGATGCGCACGGGAAGAACTTCAGCCTGCTGCTGGGGAACGCCGTCACGCTCGCACCGTTCTACGACCTGTTGTGCACCGTGGCGTACCCCGATCTCTCGCCGCGGTTCGCGATGAAGGTCGGCGGCGCCTCCACGCTCGAAGAGATCGGCGGCTCGACCTGGGGCAAGTTTTCGAGCGACATCGGGATGGGTGCGCCGTATGTGCGTGGGCGCGTCGGTGAACTCGCCGGATTGGTGCTCGGAGCACTCGACGACGTGGGCGACAGCCTCGCCGAGCGTGGTGTCCTCGACCCTCAGGAACTCACCCGTGTCGCCACGCTCATCCGCTCACGTGCGGAGCGCGTTGCCGCGACCGCCGATGCCACGCCGGCACCACGCCGCGGACGGCGCCCGCTCCGCCGTCCGCCTGCTGCACGGTGAACCCGGCAGGATGGGTAAGTGCCTGTGAGCGTAACGGTCACACGGAAGCAGCTGTACGACCGGGTCTGGGCGGAGCCGGTGGATGCCGTGGCCAAGCAGTATGGGCTGTCGAACGTCGGCCTTGGCAAGGCATGCCGGCGTCATGGCATCCCGGTTCCGCCACGCGGCCATGTTGAACGCGACGAGCACATCGACGCGTGGTTCGCCCTCCACCGCGCGCGACATACCGATCTTCTCGGCTTGGGATTCTCGCGGTCACCTGGACGCGACCAGCTTCAGGACGGCGAAGAGGGCGAGCGGGACGACCAGCCATCTGTTGCTGACGCCGAGCTCTGACGCAGGCGCACCGGAGATAGTCCGGCCCGGACCCTCCGTGCGAGTCACGCGGAACTCCTGACCCGCAGGCTTGCCGCTGACGGGATCGAACGGGAGACCCCAGACGTCGAAGAACCCGCTCT